>JBDTOB010000080.1:0-8988 GCA_039933435.1 Acidobacteriota bacterium
GGGTGACGCCGCGCAGCGTCCGCGCCGCCGCCGAGGCGACGTATTCCTCGAACGAGTCGCACGGCCCCTCCCGCCACCGGTTCGGGTCCTGGACCTCGGGAAGGATCTCCAGGCAGGCGTTCTGCTCGAACCTGAGGCGGGTGATGTCCAGCACCTGCGCCCGGGCGCCGTCGTGCGCGACCATCCGGGCCAGGGCCGTGCGAATGCCGCTCTTGCCGGCGTCGTGCACCTGCTTGATGAAGAGGTCGCGGAACGCCGAGTCCGGCTTCGAAGACCCCTTGATCCGGATCAACGCCTTGCTCTTCGCCAGGTTGAAGCCCTGGAGGATCGACCACTCGTAGCCCTCGACCGGTGAAATGCTGGTCGAGGTCCTGAGCCTGGCGAGGATCGTCTCGAGCGGCTGGGCCGTCGAAGCCAGCTGCGGCACGGTCACGTACTGCCCTTCGAGCAGCCACTTCAGCAGCAGCTGCTGGCGGCCCAGACCGGCGTCTCCCACTGAATCCGATCCCGGCGACGGCGCCGGCGGCAGCACGTCGAGCTTCGCCGCCTCGAAGGCGTCCTTCGAGACCGGGAAGAAGGTGATGTCCTCGAACGCCACCTTGGAGCCGTTGAGCGTGATCTCCTTCGGCTCCTTGGTGACCGGATCGGTGAACTGCTCCTGGAGCTTGTCGATCACGCACTTCTGCGCCGGCGCCGCCACCGACGCCGGGAAGAAGACTTCAAAGTCGTGGTCGCTGACGCCGGGCTGGTAGTTGGCGCTGCACGACACCCCCGGGTTGTCGGTCCAGAGGCAGGCGCCGCTGCCCTGCTCCAGGATCGACATCGTCCCGGTCGTGACCGTGCAGGTGACGGCTGCCTCGGTCAGCCCCTTCGAGATGCCCTGCTTGAGCGCGTCCTTTTCCTTCTGCAGCAGCTCGGTCCGGTTGCCGGTCTGGCGCTCGTGCCGGGCGCCGGTCATCTCGACGCCGAGGTCGCAGCAGTTGTCGTAGACCGCCCAGGTGTCGGTGCCGCCGGGCCCGCCGACGTAGAGCAGCCCGCGATCGCTGTCCAGGCGCACGCCGCCGATACCATTGGCGTACTGCGTGGTCGTCTGCCAGATGATGCGGTCGTCGATGCCGTCGCCGTCGGCGTCGGTGCTACCCAGGGCGCCCGGCCGCGACAGGTCGATCATGAACAGCTTCGTGTCCGTCGCCGCGAAGGCGCGTTGACGCACCGGATCGACGTCGAGCTCGCGCACGATCCCCGGCATCGGAATCGACGCCAGAATCTGGACGTTCTGGAAATCTGAAATATTGACGACCAGAATGCCGGTGTCGGTGCCGATCACCGCGAGATCGCGAATTTCGTTCGGCTGGATGAGGCCGTCGTGGTTGTCGTCGGTCTGGTAGCCCTCGACGACCTTCAGCCGCCGCGGCGCCGCCGGCAGGTCGAACGACAGCAACGGCGCCAGCGCCGGGTCGAGCACCACCAGCTGGTGGCCGGACTTCTCGAGGGCAATCAGGCGATCGTTGAACGCCGCGACGTCGGTGAAGTCGCCCGGATACAGGCCCTCCTTGATCCGGGTGTCGAAGCCGCGCTCCGGAATGTTCTGGGCGACGTCGGCCGACATGATGCCGACCTGCTCGACCGCGGCATACGCGTTGACGCCGGTCGCCGTTTTCAGCGTCGTCACGCCGCGGCCGAAGCCCAGCACGTGGAATGTGCCGCGCTGGGAGAAGTTCGTCAGCGTGTCGGGGGTCGCGGTCATCAGCTTGCCGCCGACCGCCTTCGGATTGGCCGGGTCGGTGACGTCGTAGAAGGTCAGGAACGTGTAGTACGAGTTGTAGGTCGTGGTGACCGCCAGGTCGCCGGTAAAGGTGATGTTGTTCCACTGCTGGAACGAGACGTCCGGCATCAGCGCAATCCGCTTGCGGGCTGGCGCGTATTCGTTGTTGCCGCCGACCTTCACGGGCGCTTCCGGGTTGGTCAGGTCGAGAGTGACGAACTTGTCGACGTTGGCGCCGGCGTTGTTCTGTCCGCCGAAGGCGCCGTTGAGCAGCGCTCCGCCATTGGGATCGACCGCGGCCATCAGGTAGGTGGACAGCACGTTGTTCACCTTGCGGCGACGAATGGCAAAGTCCTTGACCCCGAACACCGACGCCAGGGTCGACACCAGGCGAGGCTTGAAGGTCGAGATCGTCAGCCGCATGGTCGAGAGCGCATTGCCGGAGGCGTCCTTGATGCCGGCGCCCATGCCCGGCTCGAGCAGCGTGCCCAGCGCGTCGTTGCCGACCAGCGTCAGGCGGTAGTCGGTGCCGAGCTTCAGGGCGGCGAAGGGCACGAAGGTCGCGACCCGGTTGCCGCTCGAGATCCGAACCTCCCCGAGCACGCGGTTGCCCGCGGCGTCGCGAACGATCAGGCCGTCCTTGACGCTCTGCGCGTCCATGCCCTCGGAGAAGGTGAACGAAATGGCTGCCGAGGGATCGAAATTGGTGAGCTGCGACGGTCCGGCGGTTACGAACGGCGCGGTGACGTCGTCGGAAACGACGCCGATGCTCTGCGGTTCATCCCGTGGCGGTGCCTGCAGCGTCAGCGTCCGGATGACCCGGCCGGTGCGCGGATTCGAGACCGTGACCTGGATGTTCGGGATCTGGATCGTCTCGTCGCCGCGGCTGTCGTACTGGACGGCGAGAAAGAACGTGTCGGTCGGGTTGCCGTCGAACGAGAACTCGGTACCGCCGCTGACGATCTTCACTGCCGGAATCTCGGTCGAGAGGCCGCCGGAGCTGGTCAGCAGCACGCGGGTGCGAGCCGGGCCCTGCACGCCGGCAGCGTCCATCTCGCTCCGCGTCGGGTCGATGGTGCCAGGCAGCGCCCGTAGCAGCAGGTTGCCGGGGCCGTACTGCGAGGCGTCGAGGACGAACGTGGCACTGCGCTGCACGCCGTTGACGTCGACGATGAACACCTGGAAACTGTCGGACGGGCCGCCGGCGGCGGTGAGCGGCAGCGGCGCCAGCGTCTGCGGATAGTCGCGCGTCACGCCAGTCGAGATGTTCCGGATCCGGAACGCCTGCACCGGCACGCTGATCCGATCGGGGTCGGGGCGAAGGGTCACGAAGCCGGCCTGCCCCGGGGTGACGCTCACCCCCGACAGGACCACCTCCTGAGCGGCCGAGATCGCCTTGACCTGGTACGAGTCGCTGTCTTTGCCGGGCATCTCGAGCGACAGCTCGATGACATTGCGCGGGAAGCGGTTCTCGCTGGCCCGGGTGCCGTTGCGGACGATGATCTCGCGGTCCGCCGGCGTCAGCTGCGGACCATCGACCGTGACCCGGACGCTGTTCGGCACGACCGTGACGCGGCCGGTCAGGACCGGGTAGCAGACCGGCGTCGGGATCTGGATGTCCGGGACGTAGCTCAGGAACGGCAGGAAGCCATAGAGCGGGCTGTTGAATCGCGCCACCAGCGCGCCGTAGCCGGTGTTCTGCATCAAGCCGTAGTTCAGGCCGACCGACTGGAAGGACTTGTGAATCCCGTAGACTCCCGCCGCCGTGACGCCCGGGCAGGGGGGCGACGACGTGGCGATGCGGCCGTTGATGAACTTGGCGGTGTCGACAACGTTCAGGCCCGGCGTGCCGTTGACGTCCACGACCTGCGTCACCAGCCACTGGTCGGTCACGGTCTCGCCGCCGAGCGCAGGGATCGAGACGTTGACGTACCGAGTCGGGACGACGCCGCCGAAGTCGATCGAGAAGGCGCCGTTGAAGCCGAAGCGCTGCTGCTGGTCCGTCGGAATCGCCACCGGGAACTGGGCTTCCGGCACGACGTTCAGCGTCACCACCGCGCCGGCAAGGAAGGTGCCCGCGGCGACGTCCGCGGCGAGGCCGCCGGGGCCGAGCACCCGTCCGCCCTCGCTGCCGATCGCGGTCGAGACGCTGCCGTCGGCGTTGGTCTGCGTGAAGCGCGGGATGCCGACAGTGATCTCGTTGCCGGCCTGGTCGACGATGCGGACCTTGAGCAGGTCGGTGGGGGCCGCAACCACAAGCGTGGTGAAGCCGCCGTTGGCGTCGACGAGCACCGGCGTGATCGCCCCGGTGGTGACGTTGACCACCGTGACCGTGTCGTGGGGGCTCGCGGTCCCCTGCGAGCCGCGCACCGTGGTGTTGCCGCCCAGCGGCAGGCTGGCGGTGACCGCCCCCGCGGCCGGCTGCGGCGGCGGCGCGGTGTCGAGACTGTCGAACACCGACGACACGGCGGACTCGATCGCGTAGCCGGCCAGATCGCGAAGCGACGTGCCCACCGTGATGGTGTAGCGCTTGTTCGGCTCGAGCGGCGCACCGGGGCGGAAGGTCAGCACGGTGTTGCCGTTCGACAGGGAGAATGTTCCGGTCAGCGCGGCCCCGCCGGCGGGCGTCACGGCGACGTCGCCGCCGCTGCCGACGCTGGCCGGGTCCACCGGCTCCGAGAAGGTCACCACGACGGGCGTGCCGAGCGCGACGTTCTGCGTACCGGCGGCCGGCACCACCGCGACCACGCGCGGCGCCTGCGCCACCAGACGAAGGTCGAGTGGCGACACCTGGCTCGCCGCGATGGTCGTGGCAGCGGCACCGCTGTCCGATTTGACGACGTCGAGCGCCGTCAGCGTCGCGGCGCCGGCCGCCGCCGCCGCGACGTAGGCGCCAGTCGGCGCAGACAGCGACACGACCGGCAGCCCCGAAGTCGTCACCAGCGCGGCCGGGAACGGCGCGCCGCCGACGCCCAGCACGTGGCCGGCGGCGAAGCCGACCGGCGCGGCGGCGCGGAAGAAGATGTAGCGCCCGGCGGCGCGCACCCCGTCGAGCTGGCCGCTCCCGCCAACGCTGGTGACGGACACCAGCCGCCCGCTGACCACCGACCCGATGCCGGACAGCACCAGCCGCGTCTGCCCCTGGATGTCCTGCAGCCGGACCAGCAGCACGTTGTCGGCGCTGCCGGCCGGCGCCGGCAGCGACAGCGCGGCCGGGGCGGCCAGCGTGCCGCCAAACCCGATCTGCGCGCCGCCAAGGAACTCGAGGCCGGTCGGCAGCGCAATGCCGAGGTCGGTCGGCTGCAGCCGGCGGAGATCGAACGGCGTGGCGTCGCCGAGCGCGCCCGCCGGGATCGCCAATGAGATGTCGCCGCTCGAGATCGTGGCGCCGTCCGGTCCGGCAAGCGGCGCCGCCGCCGGGTCCGCCGGCGGCACGATCATCTCGAGCGAGATCACGCCGCGCTCGAGCGTCAGCGCATCGAACACCTGCGACGGCGTCGCCGGAAACGCCGCGACCTGCGACAGCGGCGCGTCAGGGGCCTGATAGAAGACCAGATCCTGGACGAACGGCTCCGGGTGAGTCTCAGCCCCCGAGAAGAACCGGTAGTTCTCGCTGACGTTGATCCACAGCACCGAGCCGCTCGGGAGAGCCGCCGCGGTGTCCACGTAGGCGCGCACCGCCGCGCTGATGCCGGGGTTGTAGAAGGCGATCTTCGGCTGTGGGTCGATTCTCGGCGTGGTCTGGGGCGGAATGACCGCACCGGTCGCGCCGGCAAGCAGCTGCCCGGCTGCCGGCGCCGGAGGCGCCGCGGGAGCGCGATCGGCGAGCAGCCAGGCAAACTGGCCGGTCTTCTCGATCGATCCGTCAATCTGCGGTGCCACACCGCCAGCGGCCGTCCCCGACAGCGCCCGCCATGCCGATTGCTCCTCGTCCCACACCGCCAGCACCAGCGTGGAGCCGGCCGGCAGGGCCAGCCCGCTTTTCATCGACAGCGGCACCGGGGCCGGGAATGCCACGCCGTGCGGACGAACATCCGCCGCCGCGATCGGCACCCAGCCGATAGGAAGCAGACCCTGCAGAGCCTGCTGGCCGATCGGCGTCACCGACAGCTGCAGTTCGCCGTCGATCGCACCTGACGGCAGGGTGACCCTTGCCGCCTCGGGGCCCGCGAATCCGCCCAGCACCGGGGAGATCGAGACCGACGGCTCGAGCGACGTCAGTCGCGCGTCGATGACTTCCTGAGCGCGGCTGGCCACAATCGACACCTGCCGATCGACGGACGTGAACCCCGACTTGGCGATGTGCAGCACCCCCACTCCGCGCTCGGCGCGGACGACGTATCGGCCGCGGCCATCGGTAATGCCTGTCGCCGCATACGGCTGGGTGTCGTCGTCAGCGCCGGTGAGGGTGATGGTGACGTTCGACAGCGGCAGCCCGGTCCGATCGTCGTAGACCTCGCCGGTGAGGACGCCGCGTCCGGCGCCTGAGGGGCTTTCGACGGCCGAGGCGCCCGTCGCCTCGGCTTCGTTGCCCGCGAAATCGCGCGCCACGGCCCGGAGCTGCAGGGTCGTGCCGCCGGCGACCGAAAGGGGCAGCTTGAAGGCGGCGGTGTAAGGTGCGGTCGTGTCGACCCCCACCCGCACGCCGTCCACGAAGAACGACACCGCGTAGATACCGCCGGCGTCGTCGGCACTGGCGGCCAGCGCCAGTGTGCCGCCTCTCGCCACCTGCGGCGGAGCCGTCAGCGACACGGTCGGCGGTGTGGTGTCGGAGGATCCGGAGACGACGACCGCCGCCCCCGAGTCTGCCTGGTTGCCCGCGAAATCGCGCGCCCTGGCCACCACCGGCAGCGACGATCCCACCACCGCGTCGGCCGGCACGACGAACGACGCCTCGTAGGGTGCCTCGGTGTCCACGGACAGCGCCGTCCCGTTCAGCAGGAAGGCCACCTGACCGATACCGACGTTGTCGGATGCGGTCGCCGACAGCAGCACGGTGCTCCCGGGCGCAGCCGACGCCGGCGCCCGCAGCGCCACCAGCGGCGACTCGGTGTCGGCCACGAAGCTGATGCGGATCGTGGCGTCCGCCTGCGCGGACTTGCTGCTGGAGTCGGTCGCGATGGCTCGCACCTGGATGGTTGCGCCAGGCGCGACAACGGCGGGGACGTCGATCGTCCGCTGGTAGGGCGCCGTCTGGGTGGTCGTGGCCTCCGCGCCGCTGACCTCGAACCTGACCAACGCCACCGCGACGTCGTCGGTCGCTTGGGCGGTCACGGTGATGCGGCTGCCGGGCAGCGCCTCCGAGGGCGCGTTGAGGGTGACGACCGGCGGACCGCGGTCCACGACCGCACCTATCACGGCCGAAGCGATCGCCGAGCTGGTCGCGCCGCGCGCGTCGGTGACCGTGAGCGTGACGGTGTAGGCCCCGGCGGTCTGATAGGCGTGAGACGGCGTTGGGCCGCTGCCCGGCTGGGAGTTGTCACCGAAGTTCCAGGAGAACGTCAGGGCGTCCTGATCCGGATCGCTCGAGGCCGCCCCCGAGAGGGCGATCACCGCGCCCGGGGCGCCGGCGTAGGGACCGCCGGCGTTGGCGACGGGCGGGTGATTCGCGGCGGCCGGCGGCTCCACGTGCGCAGCGGCCGATGCGGTCGCCGATCCGCCGCGGCCATCGGTCACCAGCAGGGTGATGGTGTAGTCGCCGGCGGCTGCCCAGGCATGCGACGGAGCGGGACCGGAGCCGCTCGATCCGTCTCCGAAGTTCCAGGAGAACGTCAGGGTGTCGCCGTCCGGATCGCTGCTCCCGGCGCTGCTGAGCGGAACGGCGGCGGCGACGGTCGCTGAATACGGCCCGCCGGCAAGGGCTGTCGGGTTCTGATTCTGGGGGACGGCCGCAGCGGTGACGACGACGCTGGCGGAGGCGCTCGAGGTTCCGCCGTGACCGTCGCTCACCAGGAGAACGATCGGGTAGGTTCCTGCGGCGGCGAAGAGATGAGAAGGCTGCGCGCCGGCGGCATTGGCGCCGTCGCCGAGCGTCCAGGCAAACGTCAGGGTGTCGGCCGCATCCGGATCGCTCGAGGCGCTGCCGTCCAGCGAAACCGGCTGGCCGAGCAGCACGGAATAGGGGCCGCCAGCCCTCGCGACTGGTGGGCGATTACCGCTGGTCGCCTCCGCCGAGATGACCGCGGCCGTCTGCACCGACGCCACGCCGCCGCGGCCGTCGCTGACCACGAGCGTGACGATGTAGGTTCCGGGGTATTCGTAGGCATGCGAAGGGGACGGCCCCGTTCCGTCCACGCCATCGCCGAATGCGGCAGCAAAGGTCAGCGCATCGCCATCCGCGTCCGTCCCGGAGAAGATGAAGGCAATCGGCTGCCCGGCGACGCCGAGATACGGCCCGCCTGGCTGCGCCATCGGCGGCTGGTTGCCAGCGACAGCGGAAATCGTCGCCGTCGTCGCGGCAGCCACGGCGCCGCCGCGTCCGTCGGTGACGAGGAGCGTGACGTCGTAGACGCCGGCCGTCAGATACCGATGCGTGGGGGTCGCGCCGTCGCCGCTGGTACCGTCGCCGAAGCTCCAGGCATAGGCAAGCGGATCGCCATCGGGATCCGAGGCGGAGGCTGCGAAGTCGATCGCCGTTCCGGTGGGCCCGGCATACGGACCGCCTGCGGCGGCGGTCGGCGGCCCATTGGACGACTGCGGCGTATCACCGATGACCACGACTGCGGTGGCAGCGTCCGAGCCGCCGCGCCCGTCAGCAACCAGAAGCGTCGCGGTGTAGCGACCCGGCTGCAGATAGATGTGGACCGGCGTCGCGCCGGTGCCGGTCGTGCCATCGCCGAAGGACCAGGCATACGTCAGCGGATCGTTGTCGGCATCGCCCAAGCCTTCGCCGTGCAGGGTGACGCTCGCCTGCGCGATGCCGTTGTAGGGGCCTCCCGCGCTGGCGGTGGGGGCATGGTTGCCCGGAACTTCGGCGGAGACGGCCGTGACGGTGGCCAGCGTCGAGGCGCTGGACGTCCCTCCCCTGCCGTCGCTGACGAGCAGCGTCACGGTGTGCAGACCCGGCTGGCTGAACGCATGGACCGGCGCCGGGCCGGACGCCGCGGTGCCATCGCCGAAGCTCCACGCAAAGCTGAGCGGGTTGCCGTCGGGATCCTTCGAGGCGGTGCCGTTGAAGACGATGCCGGTGTTGAGCGTGCCGGCGTAGGGACCGCCGGGATCGG
>JBDTOB010000081.1:0-8979 GCA_039933435.1 Acidobacteriota bacterium
CGTGCAGCGTCGACGGACCACTGGTGAAATCGGTCTCGCCAATCACCCGCTCGCCGTGGGTGGTGTCGACGATGACGAAGTTGTCCGACGACACCGAGCGCAGGCTGACGGCGTCGGCAGGGTAGGACTCGTTGGTCCAGTTCCACTGCCCGTCGGCCTGGTGCACGAAGCCTTCCTCGGCCAGCACCGACAGCACCGCCTGGATGTCGACCTCGTCGCGGCGGCCCTCGACCCCGAAATGCTCGTCGGTGGCGAACGGCAGCTCGAAGGCGGCGCACTTGACGTGGTCAAGGAGGATGTGCAGATTGTCGGGGTTGATCAGCGCGTGCTCGGGACTGGCATCGAAGAAGTACGACGGGTTGCGGACGATGAACTGATCGATGGGCGCACTGCTGGCGACGAGCACCGCCGCCGAGCGCGTGGTGCGGCGCCCGGCGCGCCCGGCGCGCTGCCAGGTCGCGGCAATCGTCCCCGGATACCCGGCCATCACCGAAACGTCGAGCGCGCCGATGTCGATGCCGAGCTCAAGCGCATTGGTCGAGACCACCGCGCGCACCAGGCCTTCGCGCAGGCCGCGCTCGATCTCACGCCGCCGGTTCGGCAGGTAGCCGCCGCGGTAGCCGCGGATGACATCCGCCGCCCCGGGCGGGCCGTGGAACGCATCCTTCAGGTAGGTGGTCAGAATCTCCACCGCGAGGCGGCTCTGCGCGAAGAGAATCAGCTGCAGGTTCTGGCGCAGGAACTCGAGCGCCACCCGCCGCGCCTCGGCCAGGTAAGACCGGCGGATGCCGAGCTGGGCGTTGACGACCGGCGGGTTCACGAACAGGAAGAACTTCTCCCCCCGCGGCGCCCCGTTCTTCTCGACCAGCTCGAACGGACGTCCGGTCAACCCCTCCGCCAGCTCGCGCGGGTTGGCGATGGTCGCGGACGAACAGATGAAGATCGGGTCGGATCCGTAGTGGCGGCAGATCCGCTGCAGCCGGCGCAGGATGTTGCCAAGGTGGCTGCCGAACACGCCCCGATACGCGTGCAGCTCGTCGATGATGACGAACTTCAGGTTCTCGAACAGCTTCGCCCAGCGCGGATGATGCGGCAGGATCCCCGAATGCAGCATGTCGGGGTTGCTCAGCACCACGTGCGCCTTGCCGCGGATGGCGCGGCGGGCGTCCGACGGCGTGTCGCCGTCGTAGGTGAAGACGCCAATCTCGACGTCGGTGTCGCGCGTCACCAGCTCCGACAGCGCGTGCAGCTCGGCGAGCTGGTCCTGCGCCAGCGCCTTGGTCGGAAACAGGTAGAGCGCGCGCGTCGACGGATCCTTCAGGATCGCGTTCAGCACCGGGGCGTTGTAGCAGAGCGTCTTCCCCGACGCCGTCGGCGTGATGGTGACGACGTTGTGGCCGTCGAGGACGTGGCCGAAGGCCTCGGCCTGATGGGTGTAGAGCTGCTCGACCCCGCGCGCCGCCAGCGCGCTCCGCAGCCGCGGGTCGGTGCCCTCGGGATACGGGGCAAACGACGCCGCCATCGCCGGCAGACGGTGCGCCGCCGTCACGATCGGGTCCGCCGGATCGCTCACCGGGCCGCGCGACGCCGTCAGCCGGGCCAGCGCCTCCTGGAGCGACCGGTCCTTTTCTCCAGTCACGACGGGAAGGGTCTCTTGCGCCATGGAAACTATTGAGGGATGAGGAATTGAGGCCCGATCGTAGCAGGCGCCGGTCGGGCGATCAAGAGGCGAAACGGCCCCTGAGCACCTTCTCGACCTCGTCCGCGGCGCGCTCGGCGCCGCGCTCGGCCCTGATCCGGTCCCCCACGGCCGCCGCCCGGACCGCATAGTCGGGCGCCAGCAGCGCGGTCAGCTCCCGCACCACCCGCTTCACCCGGTAGTGCCCCCTCGAAATCGTCCGGGCGACTCCCAACCGCACCGCGCGGCGGGCATTGTCGGGCTGGTCCTGGCCGAAGGGCACGACCAGCGACGGGCGGCCCGACCGCAGCGCCTGCGCGGTGGTGCCGACGCCCCCCTGATGGACGATCACCGAGCTGCGCGGCATCACCCCCGCGTGCGGCGCGTAGGCGAAGACGCCGATGCCCGCCGGCACCTGCCCCGTGAGCGGCGCCGGGTCGTCGCCCACCAGCAGCAGCGCCCGCCGCCCGAGGCTCCGCACCGCCTCGACACTCACCTGGTAGAAATCATCCGCCACCCACACCGCCGACGACCCCAGCGTGAACACCACCGGCGCCTCGCCGTCGTCCAGAAACCTCGTCAGCTCCGGGTCGGCAGGCCGCGTCGGCGCCGCGTCGTAGAAGGGAAAGCCGGTGACCACGGTCTGCGGCGGATAGTCGGGCTGCTTCTCGCCAAAGAGCGGCGAGAACAGCGCCAGCACCCGCGCCGGCGAATGCTGCCCCTCGAAGAGCGGATGCCCGCCCCTCTCCATCCCGAGCTCGGCGCGGAGGCGATAGACAGGCGCCATCCAGCGGTCCGAGACTACCCGCGCGAGGCCGGTGAACGCCTTTCCGACCAGCGGATGCGCCGCAATCAGGCCGCGCAGCCGCGGCGCCTGCGGCGGCGTCGGCGGGTCATACGCCGAGAGGAACCCCATCGGGGCGACGATCGCCGACACCCACGGGATGCCGGTGCGCGCCGCCACGATCGGCGCGGTCTGCGGCAGCTGATGCGACACCAGCAGGTCCGCTCCCTCCGCCGCCGCCAGGGTATCGTCGTAGGCGTCCCGGATACCCGGACCGAGCAGGCCCGTGAACAGGAACTGCGGACCGCCTCTCGCGTCGAGGACCTTCCGGATCAACTCCCGCGCGTCGCTCTCGACCGCCGGCACATCCGGGCGCACCGGCCGGAACTCGACGCCGGCCCGCTCGACGTTGTCGCGCCACGACGGCAGCGTCGCCACCACCGCGGTGTGGCCGCGGCGCTGCAGCTCGATCGCCACCGCGAGAAAGGGATGGAGATCGCCAAGCGATCCCCAGGTGGTGAGGACGATGCGCGCCATTCGCTGGTTACGCCGGAGGGCCGCCGGCCTCGGTCTGCGGCAGCACCCGCGCCCGCGCCGCCGCCGCGACGATGCCGCTCAGGCCGATCAGGCCGATGACGTTGGGAAACACCTGGAGTGCGTTCATCAAATCCCCCCACGCCCACACCGTCGTCACCTTCGACACCGCCCCGAAGGGAATCAGCAGGCAGTAGATCCAGCGGTACGGGGTGGTCACCTTGCGCCCGAAGATGTATTCGAAGAACTGCTCGCCGAAGTAGGCCCAGCCGATGAGGGTGGTATAGCCGAAGAGAAAGGCGGAGAAGGCGACGATGTAGCCGCCGAAGACCGGCATCACGGTGTTGAAGCCCGCCGCCACCGCGGCGGTGCTGGTGAGGCCTGACTGCCAGACGCCGGTGAGCAGCAGCGACATGGCGCTGATGGTCGAGGTCACGAACGAGACGATGAACACTTCCATCACCGCGTTCAGCCCCTGCTGCGTCGGCTGCGCGCTGCGGGCCGCGCCGTAGGCGACCGCGGCGGTGCCGTAGCCGGCCTCGTTGGCGTAAATCCCGCGCGCGATGCCGTAGCGCATGGCAACCAGCAGCCCGACGCCGCCGCCAGCCGCGGAGCGCAGGGAAAAGGCGCTCTCGAAGACCAGCGACAGCACCGCCGGAATCTTCGCGGCGTTGGCGACGATCACGATCAGGCCGCCGACGAGGTAGAGGCTGACCTTCAGCGGCGACAGCTTTTCCGCCGCCCGCGCGATAGTCTTGATGCCGCCGATGATCACCAGCCAGGTCAGCACCGCGATGACGATCCCCGACGCCAGCTTGGGGATGCCGACGACGGTGTAGAGCGCCAGCGCCATCGAGTTCGGCTGGGTGAAGGGGGTGGTGGTCAGCGCCGCCACCGCCGCGACCAGCGCGAAGAGCCAGGCCAGGAAGGGGGACTTGAGGCCGTCGCGCAGGTAGTACATCGGGCCCGACAGCACGACGCCGGCGCGCGACTCCCGGAAGGTGACACCGAGCACCGCCTCGCTGAACTTGATGGCCATCGCGACGAAGCCGTAGACCCACATCCAGAAGAGCGCGCCGGGGCCGCCCGAGACGATGGCGGTGGCGACGCCGGCGATGTTGCCGGTGCCGATCGAGGCGGCCAGCGCCGTCATGAACGCCTGGAAGGGGGTCACCGCGCCGGTCGTGCCGGTGCCCGTGCGGACGAAGGCGACGCGGAGCGCATCGCCAAAGCGGCGGACCTGGACCACGCCGAGACGCAGGGTCAGGAAGAGGCCGGTGCCGAGGAGGACCGTGACGACCCACGGCATGAAGAGCGCATCGGCGAGCGACTGGAGCATGGGTATAACGCTATCAGCTAAGAGCTGCCAACTGCCGGCTACCAGCTTTCTGGCTACCGGCTACTGGCTGGAGCGGGAAGCGGGAAGCCGTCAGCTCTCAACTCAGATGTTCGAGCGCGACTGGCAGCCGTCCACGGTGATCGACGCGCCGCTGACCCAGCTCGCCCGCGCCGAGGCGAGGAACGCGACCAGGGCGCCAACCTCCTCCGGCCGGCCGAAGCGGCCGAACGGCAGCTCGCGCTTGATGAAGTCGGCGATCCCGCCAGGGTCGGCCTGCTGCCGCGCATGCCACGAACCCCCGGCGAACAGTATCGAGCCCGGCGCGACGCTGTTGACGCGGATGTTGAGCGGAGCGAGCTGCTGCGCGAGCGACTTCGCGAGGCTGATCTCTGCGGCTTTGACGGCGTTGTAGGTCATGCGGCCGCCCGACTCGCGCCCCCAGATCGAGGCAATCATGATGATCGCGCCGCCGCCGCGGGCCTTCATGTGCGGCACCGCCAGCCGGGAGGCGCGGATCGCCGGGAACAGCGTCTCGTCGAAGGCCGCCTGCCATTCGGCGTCGGAGGTGTCGAGCAGCCCGGCGCCGGCGCCGCGGCCGACGTTGTTGACGAGAATGTCGAGGCCGCCGAAGGTCTCGACGGTGCGATCGATGACCAGCGCGATGCCGTCGGCCGTCGAGACATCGGCCTGCACGGTCATCACCATGCCGGGACGGCGGGCGCCGGCATCCACCTCGACCGCCGCTTCCGCGAGCCGCTCGGCATTGCGCGCAGAGAGGCACACCCGGCAGCCCTCGTGCACCAGCGCCCTGGCGCTGGCCAGTCCGAGGCCGCGGCTCGAGCCGGTGACGATGGCAATCTTGTCGGTGAGCGAGAGATCCATGTCTGGTCTGCTGCGGTTGGAGGATGCCGGCGGTCGGCGCTCAGTCCGGACGGCCGCCGGTCAGGTCGTTGAGCCGCCAGTCGAAGGGGTGGAACACCACCGTGAACTGATTCTTCTGCAGCAGCTCCTTCTCGAGCGGCAGCAGGTTTGGGGTGACGAAGGCGGCGATGGCGCGCTCGATCGGCGACCGCTGGGCGAAGGGCCCCTGCGGCCCCTTGTCGTAGGCAGTCACGAACTCCGCTTCGTGCCAGCTGACGATTGGCGTCAGCGATACCGTCGCCGCGGTGCGATCGACGATCAGCATCGTCCGCTCGGACACGAACTCCTGCTGAATGGTGTCGAGCTGGGCGTTGATCCGGCCGCCGGTATAGGCCTCGCTGTGCAGCCGGCCGCCGCCGACGGCGCCGCGGCCGAGCGCCAGCTGCAGGCGCGGATCCTTGAAGGCCGGAAGAATGGTCTTCTCGATCTCGTCGAGGGTGACGCTCTGTCCCGCGGCGCGGTGGCGGGCGGTCTCGAAGGCGCCGGGAATCTGCCGGATGCTGCTGGCCGGATACTTCGCGCTGGTGCCGCGGATCGGATAGTGATCGATCACCGTCTGCAGCACGAGCGCGTTGTAGGCGTTGACCCAGAACGCCATCTGCTCTTCCCGCGGCCAGGCCTGATAAACCGCGGCCGCGACGTTCAGCGAAACGATGTAGCGGTCGAGCCGGCCGCGCTCGGACTTGAGAGCGCGGTAGTAAACCAGGCCGTCGCGGACGTTGGTGTCGAGGATCTGAT
Organism: Acidobacteriota bacterium; assembly: GCA_039933435.1. Lineage (GTDB taxonomy): Bacteria > Acidobacteriota > Vicinamibacteria > Vicinamibacterales > 2-12-FULL-66-21 > JALZOC01. Next base: position 5,995 of record JBDTOB010000081.1, read on the forward strand.
CGAGCGGGCGGTGCAGCGTGTCGGCAAGCGCCGAGGCCTGCGGCGGCGCTCCGCCGGCTGCCGTCACCCGCACGGACGAGCCGCCGGCCGGTCCGGCGAGGAGGGCGCAGATCACAAGTGCGGGGCGTAGGTGACGACACATCGCCTGATCCTAGCGCATCCCGCGGGGTCAGATGTGGGACTGGAGAAAATCGGCGAGCGCCGCCGAGAACATCTCCGGCGCCTCGAGGTTGGAGAGGTGGCCGGCCTCGGGGATCACCACCAGGCGCGATCGCGTCAGGGCGCGCTGCATCGCCTCGGCATCGGCCGGCGGCGTGACCTGGTCTTCGGCGCCGACGACGATCAGCGCCGGCCAGCCGATGGTGGCCAGCTCGGGGGTCGAGTCCGGCCTGCCAAGCATCGCCTCGAGCGCGCCGGCGATCGCCTCCACCTGTGCCGACTCGATCATCCGGCGAACCTCCTCCACCACTTCCGGGCGCGACGCCTGCGACGTCTCACCGAGCAGCTTCGGCAGCATCTGATCCGCCACCGCGCCGGCGCCGCTCGTCCGCACCACTTCGATCAGCGTGCGGCGACCGTCCCGTCCTTCTGCCGTGTCGGCCTGCGGCCGCGTGTCCGCCAGCACGATGCCGGTGAAGCGCTCGGGAGCGCGGCGGCAGAGCGCGAACGCCACGTAGCCCCCCATCGACAGCCCGCCGATGGTGGCTTCCGGGATCTCGAGTGCATCCATCAGGCCGCTGACGTCGTCGCTGAAATCGTCCATCGTCGGCGGCGCGCTGCCGCCGGGCGCGATCGCGGCATTGGGTCCGAAGCCGCGCAGGTCCGGGGCGATGAAGCGCCAGCCCTGCGGCACCTGCTCGAGCTGCGGGCGCCACATCTCGGCGTTCAGGGGAAAAGCGTGGAGCAGGACGACCGGCCAGCCGGCGCCGGCCTCGAGGCAGCGGACGGAACGGTCGCCGACGGCGACGCGATGGTCACGAATCACGGCTAGATGAAGCGGGTGAGGGTGACGTCGAGGACCCGCTGCGGCTGGCTGCCGCGGTTCCACTGCACCAGGATGGGGCTCTGGTAGGTGCCTTCGACGACCGCCCCCCGGCCCGGCTGCGCCCGGTCGGAGACCAGCAGGCTGACCGATCGCTTCATCCGCAGGAAGCGTGAGGCGGGCATCGCGATGGCGCGCGAGAGGACGCTCTCGACCATCGACTCGCGCAGCCCGAGGGCATCGACGAAGCGGTTGAACACCCGGACCAGGTCGTACTTGGCGTAGTCCAGCGTCCGCGCCGGAATCGCGCGCGGGTTGCCGAGCATGTGCCCCGCCTTCTCGGCCATGAAGCGCACCGGGTCGCGCAGCACCTCGGACAGGTCGTGGCGCATCAGCAGCGTTTCGTACTCGTTGACCGTGAGCCCGGCGTGGCGCTCGCCGGGCCCGAGCGAGAGGCGGATGCGGCCCTTCGTGACTTCATGCCGCGCCAGCAGATCGGCGCACTGCTCGTAGACGCCGAGGCGCGGGTCCTTGAGGTTGATCGATTCGACGCTGTGCCCCGCGACCGGCACCACCACCCGCGCCTGGGCGACCGGCTCCTCCGCCGTGTAGCCGAGCACGGTCGTGCGCCGGGTCCGCGGCCGGCCGTCGTGGACGCCGTCGAGGTCGATGAACGACATCGGCTCGCCGGGACGGTTCAGGTACGAGACGCAGGTCCGCAGCGCGCCGGCCATGAACGCCAGGTGCGAATCGGCATTGAGCGGCTCGGCCGGCTTCTGGGCGTCCGTCAGCTCGGTGCGGCGCTCGATCTTGTCGTGCTCGTAGCCCGCGCCCTCCGGAAACATCGTCCTGAACAGGTCGATGTAGGGCATGACGCCGGCGCGGTTCTGATTGAGGCGCGCGGCCACGGCCTGGTCGATATAGCCGGCGGTGGTGTGGAAGGAGCAGCAGAGCGCCCGCGCGTACTGATCGAGCGCGTCGCCGTGCCGCTCCGAGACCTCTCGCCGAACGTCGAATACATCGACACGGGACCGGGGGGTCAGCTCGAGCGAGAACTCGACAGGAGTTGCAGGCATTTACCGGCGTCTGCGATCGCGGGCCGTCCTGTTGCCGCGACTACAGCAGCGGATAAGCATAACACAGGCTTGAGGTTAGCTGGCTCAGCGGGGCGGCCGGCCTCCCGGGCCGCCGCCAGGACCGCGGCGGGGTCCGCCGAAACGCGAGGGGCGGCCGGGCCCTCCCGGGCGGCCGCCGTGGGCCGGACGCGCCCCATGCGGAGCCGCCGGAGGCACCGCCTGGCCGCGCTGATTGGCGGAGCGCCGGGCGGCGTTGACCGCGGCGCGGGCGCGCTCGTCGCGCTTGCGGGCGCGGATCTCGGCGATCCGGTCAGCCAGCGGAATCTCCAGCTTCGGCGCGGTCTTGGCGTTGTAGTCGAAGTCCGGCACGGTGACGCGCGGCAGGCGGCGGGCAATCGCCCGCTCGATGTCGCGCAGGTTGCCTTCTTCTTCCGGCGAGACAAAGGTGAAGGCATCGCCGGTCGCCTCGGCGCGGCCGGTGCGCCCGACGCGGTGGATGTAGTCCTCGGGGACCAGCGGGACGTCGAAGTTGATGACGTGGCCGAGCGCGTCGACGTCGATGCCGCGGGCCGCGATGTCGGTCGCTACCAGCACCGGGAAGCGCCCGCCCTTGAACCCCTCGAGCGCCGCGGTCCGCTGCGCCTGCGAGCGGTTGCCGTGAATCCGCTCGGCGCGCACCCCCGCCTTGACCAGGTGATCGGCCAGCCGGTTGGCGCGATGCTTGGTGCGGGTGAAGACCAGCGCCTGCTTGATGTCGCCGCGCTGCAGCAGGCTCACCAGCAGCACCGGCTTGAGCCCCTGGCTCACCGGATAGACCGCCTGGGTAATCCCCGACGCCGGCGCCGCCTGGCGCTCGCGCTGGATCGACACCGGGTTGCGCAGCATCTCGCCGGTCAGCGCCGCGATCGGCGGCGGCATGGTGGCGCT
>JBDTOB010000082.1:0-8904 GCA_039933435.1 Acidobacteriota bacterium
GTTCGGGCGGTGCTGGCCGTCAGCCCCAACAATCCGACCGGGTCGGTGCTGTCGGGTGCCGAAATCGACGGCCTCGGCCGGCGCTGCGCGGAACGGGGGGCGGCGCTGATGATCGACGAAGTGTTCGCCGATTATCCTCTGGACCCCGCGTCCGGCCTCATCGCCGCACGGCCGGCTCCGGCGCTGACCTTCCGGCTGGGAGGGCTGTCGAAATCGGTCGGGCTGCCGCAGGTGAAGCTGGGATGGATCGGGGTGGAAGGACCGGATCCGCTGGTGGCGGCGGCGCTCGAGCGGCTGGAGCTGATTTGCGACACCTACCTGTCGGTCTCGACGCCGGTGCAGGTCGCGGCGCCGCGGCTCCTCGAGGAAGGGGCGGTCGTCCGCGAGGCCATCCTCGCGCGCGTCCGCGCCAATCATGCCGCGCTCGGCCGCCTGGCCGCGCGCGCGCCGGCCCTCGACCTTCTGCCGGCCGAGGGGGGCTGGTCCGCGGTGATCCGGGTGCCCGCAATCCGCTCCGAAGAGGATCTGGTGCTCGACCTGCTGGAGCGCGAGGGGGTTCTGGTCCATCCCGGCTTCTTCTTCGACTTCCCCCACGAGGCCTTTCTCGTCGTCAGCCTCCTGCCCCCGGTGGATCTGTTCGAAGAAGGCATCCTCCGGCTCGAGCGGGTGTTCCCGCGTTAGAGGGCGGCGCGGTAAATCTCGAGGGCGCCGGCGGCATCGAAGGGGCGGGGGTTGAACTGCGCGGTCCATTCCGCCGCGGCATCCGCCGCCAGACCCGGCAGCGCCTCTTCGTCCACGCCGCCGTCGGACAGCTTCATGGCCAGCCCCGCCGCACCCGCCAGATCCTCCAGTCGGGTCGCCAAGGTATCGGTTGCGTCCTGATCCCTGGCGCGGCGCCGCGGCGAGTTGAGCAGCGCCGCATAACGCCCGGCTGCCACCCCGGCGTTCCAGCGGACGACGTGGGGCAGGAGGATGGCGAGGACGAGCCCGTGGGTGAGGTTGAAGCGCGCGGTGAGCGGGTTGGCGCAGGCGTGCGCGGCCCCGAGCATCGACTGCTCGATCGCCATGCCGGCAAAATGGGCGCCGAGCTGCATCGTGGCGCGCGCGTCGGCGTCGGCCGGATGCAGCAGGACGCGCTCGAAGGCGTCGTTCAGCAGCCGCCAGGCGCGATGTGAGAACAGGTCCGACACCGCCGTCCGCTTTACCGAGACCGCCGCTTCGACGGCATGGGCGATGGCGTCGAAGCCCGCCATCGCGGTGACGTGGTGCGGCGAGCTGAAGGTCAGGTCCGGATCGAGCAGCGCGATGCGCGCCGCCGCCGACGGGTCGCCGCAGGCCATCTTCATGCGCGTCGCGGCATCGGCAACGCTGGTGGAGCTCTGCGCCTCGCTCCCGGTGCCGGCCGTCGTCGGCACCGCGATCATCGGCAGCAGCGGCGTCGTCGCCTTGCCGTAGCCGCGGTAGTCGGCAATCGCGCCACCGCCCGAAATCACGAAGTTGATGGCCCGCGCGCAGTCGATCGAGCTGCCGCCGCCCAGCCCGATGACCGAATCGACCCTGGAGGCCGCCGCGAAGACGCGTCCGGCCTCGACCATGGCGCTGTCGGGGTTCTGCGCGAACTCGTGGAAGGGAAAGACCTCGATCGACGCGCTCTCGAGCAGCGTCAGCGCCTTGCCGACGTGGCCCGCCTGGACGATGCCCGGATCGGCAACGAGCAGCGTCCGCCGGAATCCCAGGTCGCGCGCCAGGAGGCCGAGCTTGTCGATGGATCTCTGGCCGAAGACGCACCGGGTCGGCAGATGAAAGTCGAATGGCACCATCCGCCTAAACTCTACCACCGCAAAAATAGTTTACCCGAGCGCCGATGCTCACCCGTGGACGACGAAGATGATCAGGTCGAACAGCGGCCGGACGATCTCCGGGAAGACGCGCCAGGCGAGGACCAGGCCGGCCATCTGGAAGATGGGGGTGTGACTGAGCTCGCGCAGCCGCAGCGCCGCACGTTCGGGAAGGAACAGGCCGATGACCGAGGCGCCGTCGAGCGGCGGCAGCGGGATCAGGTTGAAGGCGCAGAGCAGCACGTTCAGGGTCAGCAGGATCGACAGCATTTCGCCGGCGAACGATTCTCCCTCCCCGAAGGGGGCCGAGACCAGGTGGCCGAAGCTGACGAACTCCGGCGCGGCGAACCATCCACCCGCGAGCCCGAGCCGAAGCAGCAGCAGCGCGAGCGCCGCGATCGCCAGGTTGCCGGCCGGACCGGCCGCCGCCATCAGGGCGGCACGGCGCGGATAATGGGCGGCCCAGCGCGGGTCGTACGGCGTGCTCGCCCAGCCGATCGCCCAGCCCTGGGTCAGCGCGGTCAGCAGCGGGACAATCAACATGCCGACCGGCTCGCGCCGGATGTGCGGGATCGGGGAGAGTGACACCTGCCCGCCATGGTAGGCGGTCGGATCGCCGCCGCGCAGCGCCGCCAGCGCGTGCATCGCCTCGTGGACGGTGGTGGAGAAGAGAAACGCCAGGAACCAGAGGAATCCGGTGGCGAGCGCGTGCTGGTCCATGCGCCCCTAGTGTGACGCCGGAGTGGGGGATTGCCAAGACGCGATCGGCGTGACCAGGCGATCAGGGGACGTCGACGTCGTAGATGTAGAGCGTCGAGGCGTTGTCGTCCGGCAGGAAGTAGCCGCGCAGTCCCGGCCCGTGCGGCTCGATCCAGACGGGATTGTGGGTCATGTCCAGCCCCGCCTTCGTCCACAGCAGGATCGGCACCTGGTGGAGCGGCCGGCCGTCGCGCAGGTCGACGAGATCCATCCCCCCGAGGCGGAAGGCCGGTGCCTCGGGCGACTGGCGCAACTCGGCGACTCCCGTACAGAGCATGCGCTGCCGTCCCGCGTACTTGCAGTCCTGATAATCGACGTAGTGCGACGGGTTCAGCCGGCGCAGCGCGGCCGGCGGCGCCGCGGCGTTCGAGACGCGGCCGCGGCGATCGAGCGTCCAGCGGTAGAACCGCCGCGATCCCCAGCTGACGCCGTGGAGCGTGCGGCTGTCGGTGTCGTGGACCAGCGCGCCGAGGTGATCGGCGAACCTGAACACCTCGGTGGCGCGCATCGCGACCGGATCGACGCGGTAGACGATGGCGCGGCTGTCGGGCCGGTACTCCGAGACGGCAACCCAGATGTCGCGGCCGTCGTAGTCGAGGCCGCCAGGATGGTAGATGGTCCCTTCGCCCAGCCGCAGCTCGCCGATGAGCGTTCCCGCCTTGTCGAACTTGAAGAGATGCCCGACACCTTGACCCGGGTCGCGGTCGTAGCCGTCCACCATGGTCTCGAAGCGGCGCGGCGGGACGGTGACTTCGACTGACGACACGACGAAGGTGTCGCCGATCCGGACGAGGCCCTGCGGATGGAAGGTGGGGAAGGCCAGCGGCACGGAGGCCACCGCCGTCCATCGCGAGGCGCGGGTCAGCCGCATGACCGCGTCGGTCAGCGTCGATCCGGCGCCGCCGGCGGCGATCGGCAGCGCCGCCAGCGCCGCGAAGGTGCAGGCGATCAACCGGGGCGCGAGCCGTCGACCTGTCATCTCATCATGCCCTGGATCAGAATTCCGTCCGCACTCCGAGCTGGACCCGCCGCGGGCTGCCCGCCGAGAGGATCCGACCGAAGGTGGGCGAGCCGAACACCGCGTCGGGCAGATCGTAGTTGATCCGGTTGAGGACGTTGAACGCCTCGAGGCGGAGCTCGAGCGTGCCCTGCTGCAGGAAGTAGATCCGCTTGACCAGCGCGACGCTGACGTTGCCGTAGGCCGGACCTTCGAGGGTGTTGCGGCCGCTGTTGCCGACGGTGCCCGCCGCCGGCAGCGAGAACGCGCCGGTGTCGAACCACCGATCCGGCGATGGCGTCTCGACGGCCGCATCACCGGTGACGTTGGGGCGCCCGCCGCCGCCGACGCCCTGGATCGCCCTGGCCGCTCCGGCGGCATCGGGACGAAGCGTGACCGTGAAGGGGCGCCCGGTCGCGAGGCTCGCGGCCAGTTCGAGCTCGATGTTGCGCAGCGCGTCGCTGAACCAGCCCAGCGTTCCGAGCAGCCCGCTGCCGCTGCCGATCGGCAGCGGCCGCAGGATGGCGGCCGAGAAGCGATGGCGGACGTCAAACGACGATCGCGCCCGGTCGGCTCCCGGATCGAGGCTCTGGGGCGGAACGTCCGGGTCCGCCTCAGGGGCAAAGAGCCCCGAGGCGTCGTCGGTGGACTTGCCGAGCGTGTAGGAGGACAGGATCGACATCCCGTGAGCCGGGCGCTCCTGGTAGCGCACCTGCAGCGCGTTGTACCGGGAGCTGGCCCGCGACTCGATCAGCGTGATCGCGCCGACGGCCGGAGTGCGGGGCTCGAGACTGCGGGCCGCGAGCAGGTCGTGTCCGCGGGAGCCCGCGTAGCCGACTTCGAGCGAGCGGCTCTGGCCGACCTGGTGCTGGACGTTGACGTTCCACTGCTCCATCCACGGCGTCTGGAGATCGCGCTGGTAGGCAATCACGGACGGCGGCAGCCGACGGCCCGAGGAGAGCGCGTCGGCGAGCGTCGGCGCCGCGCCGTCCCGGACGCGGACGTCGAGGCTGGCGTACGGCGGGTTCAGGTAGATCGGCTCCGAGGCGGCGAGGCCGTACTGGTTGAAGTAGACGCCATAGCCGCCGCGCAGCAGATTCTTCCGCTCGCGATCGAGCACCCACGAGAACCCGGCCCGCGGCGCCGCGTTGTTACGATCGGCGGCATAGCCGCCGCGGGGAACGCCGGCGGTGCCGAGGCGGACCACCGCGCCGGTCGCGGGGTCGTAGAGGCTGGCGCGGTTGCCGGCATCGATCGCGGGCGCGCCGACCTCGTAACGGACGCCGGCCGTCAGCGTCAACGCCTCGGTGGCGCGCCAGTTGTCCTGCGCGAACACGCCCCAGCTGCCGGCCCGCAGCGTCTGCGGGGTCTCGAAACGTGCCGCTGCCGTCAGCGCCGGCAGCCCGAGCAGCAGATCGGCAACGGCGTTGCCCGTCGGTCCCCAGCCGTCGAATGCCGCTACGCCCAGGGCCCCTGCCGCGTCGGAGGCCCGCTGCTGCACGCCGTACCACTCGCCGCCGAACTTGAAGAGGTGCGTCCCCCGCGCCCAGGTGGCCGCATCCGAGAGCTGAAAGGTGTCGGAGGCGTGCCGGCCCGGAACGATCGAACCGAGCGGCGACAGCCCCGCGACCGAGACGACGGTGACGCCGCTCCCGGCCAGCAGCCCGCTGCCGCTGGCATCCTGCGACGAGACGCCGTTCACGACGCGGGTATAGCCAAAGCGCACGTCGTTGGCGATCGAGCGGCGCGGCGCATGGGTGAACGACAGGGCGGTGTTCCGGGCGCGCCGCGGCATCGCGGTGCCGTAGCCGGGGACCTGGGCGGAGCCGGCCCCGGCGAACGGCTCGAACCGGCGGCTGTCCCCGACGCTGTATCGTCCGGTCAGGCGGGCGCCGCCCCCGAAGGCGTTGTCCACACGGACGTCAAGCCGATCGTCATCCCCCCGCCGCAGCGGCGAGGCGATGTAGTTCCCGCTGGCGTCGTCGCGGTTCGGCAGCGGGTAGAGCGCCGCGAGCGCACGTCCCGCCGGGCTCTGCAGCGCTGAGGGCACCAGCGCATCCGCGAAACCGACCCCGGTCAGCGGGTTCACGGGATGCCCGTACACCGACGCTGAAAAGTCGCCCCGCCGCTCCGCGACCGTCGGCACCGTGGCGATCCGCGTGACCCCTTCCCGCAGCCGGGTGTGCTCGTAGTCCGTGAAGAAGAAGGTTCGCTTCGGAACGATGGGACCGCCCACGGATCCGCCGAGCTGATGCCGACTGTAGCCGGGGGAGGGACCGTGTGCCGGGGCGAACGGGTTGCGCGCCGAGAGCGCGCCGCCGCGGTAGAACTCGTACGCCGAACCGGTCAGCCGGCTGGTGCCCGATCGGGTGACGACATTGATCTGACCGCCGGCGTTGCGCCCGAAGGTGGCGTCGTAGGTCGAGGTCAGCACCTGGATCTCGCGGACGCCGTCAACCGGAGGGCGCACCGCCGGGACGTTGAGCCGGGGGTCGACGTTGGCGACGCCGTCGAGCAGAAACCCGGTGGAGCCGCTGCGCGCCCCGTTGATCGCCAGGCCGCCGCCTGAGGTCCGGACGGTGCCGGGTGCCAGCAGCGCCAGCTCGAGGACGTTCCCATCCTCGAGCGGAAGCGCGGTGAGCTCGCGGCCGTCCACGAAGGTGTTCAACGTCGGCGACGATCGATCCACGGGGCTGAACGGTGCCGATACGTCGGTGGCGTGCAGGACGTTGCCGGGCTGCAGCTCGATGTCCAGCCGGAACTCCTGGTTGGTGACCAGGGCAATCCGTGCCAGCAACGGGCCGTAGCCGGGGTGCTCCACTTCGACGCGGTAGGTGCCGGGCGGGAGCTGCGGCACCGTGAAGCGGCCGTGGTCGTCGGTCCGCACCAGCCGGGACTCCCGCGTCTCCTCACGCGTGGCGCGGACGTCGACGCGCGACACGCCCGCCAGCGCGGGATCGACAACGACGCCGCGAATCGAGGCGAGATGTTCCTGGGCGGCGAGCGGCCGGACGACGCCTGCAAGCGCGAGGCAGACGAGCAGCGCGACCCGGACGGACGATCGGTGCATGTCAGATGGTGACACAGGCCGGACGCGGCCGGGAGGGGCGCTGCGCAGCGGCGAGACCCGTTGATCCGCTGTCACCGTGGTCCGTAGGCGGCGATCTCCCGCTGCAGCCAGACATCGGCGGGATAGATGCGGACGTAGCGCATGGTGACGTCGGCGATCGTCAGCCGCACCGGCGCCTCCAGCGGATTCTCGAGCGCCGCCGCCAGCGCCGGGCCGCCGGTCCAGTCCTCCCACACGGTTGTCCATGTCCGGCCATCGTCCGACCCCTGAATCCGGATTCGGGGATCGAGCTCGCGATAGTGCCATCGAAGCGGGAAGCCGATCGTCCGCACCGTCCTCGGGGACCCCAGGTCGAGCTCGACTTCGAAGCGGCCGCTCTGGCGGCGCCGATCCATCCAGCGCAGTCCGGGTAAGGGGCGAGGCGACCTCGAGCGGGCCGGCAGCACATACATCATGCCGGCGGCCGAGCCGCCGAACGGCTGGACGTCGCGCAGGCCCTGGACCAGGCGGCGCATGGCGCCTCCGCCGTCGTAGGTGCCGTTGACGAAGAGGATCAGCGGGCGACCGCGGGCGAGCTCCTCGAGCGCGCTCGGGTCGCCGCGCCGGAGCGCGAGCGAGAGGATGGCGTAGTGCGGCGGGACGTGGCCGCTGTAGCCGTTGACCAGCGGCAGGCGGTGGAAGGTGGCGCGGTACATGGCGGCGGTGTCGATCAGGCCTTCGCCGAGCGGCAGTTCGATCACCGCGGCGCCGGGAAGGTCGGGCAGCTCGACGCGGCCCGGCGGCAGCGCCAGCGGCAGCGGCCGCATCCAGCCATCCACGATGGTCCCGGCGACGACCAGCGCCGCGAAGGCGGCGAACATCGGCCGCCGTCGTGGCGCCAGCCGCGCCGCCGCCAGCCCGGCGGCCGCCGAGAGCGCGAGCGTCGCCAGCATGGCGAACCTGGCGGGCACCCGGAGGGCGGCGAACCCCGGCAGCCAGGCGAGCAGGGTGTAGGGGTGCAGCCACGCGGAGGAGTGACCGGATCGGGGTCCGAACGCCAGCGCCCAGAGCAGGCCCGCCGCCAGCGCGTAGAAGATCAGTGGCGGGCGGGACGCCAACGCCGGGAGGCCGGCCCGGCGCCGGATGACCCATGCAGCTGCCGCGAGCAGGACCAGCGCAATGCCGGTGACGCCGGGGAAGAGAAACTGCTCGCTGGTCGCGGCCGGTGTCCCCGGCCAGAAGCGCAGCAGATCGGAGGCCTGGAGGAAGGCCGACGGAGTGGCGCTGAAGTTCACCATTTCGCCGGGCGTGCGGCCGAGACCGAGACGCTGCTGGATGTCCGCGTAGGTGAGCAGCATGCCGGGCAGCGGCAAGGAGCCGGCAACGAGCGCGCCGATCAGCGCGGCGCCGCGCCGGGCCTGCCGCCGCCAGTCCACGAACCAGGCAAGCCAGAGCCCCAGCAGGACGGGAAAGAAGAACAGGTAGTAGCCATTCGAGAGCGCCTGCAGCAGCCACGCCGCTCCGAGCAGCGCCAGCCAGCGGCGGCGCCCGTCGTCGAGGTAGGCGTGCATCGCCAGCAGCGCCAGCGGCATCCACTGCGACGTCAGCACCTGCAGATGCCAGAGCTGTCCGGCGCGGTAGGGCCCGAAGCCGTAGATCAGACCGGCGCACAGCCCCGCGAGCCGGCAGGCGGCGGGGGGCGCTCCCTGCCGTTCCGCAAGCCGCCGCACCAGCAGGAAGGCGAAGAACCCGGAGAGCGCAAACGACAGGATGAAGGCGGCGTTGTAGGCCACGAGCGGCGTCGCGCCGGCCCACTGCAGCGGCGTCGTCACCGGCGCCAGGCCGGCGAGATGCTCGGAGAGCGCCAGGGCCCCCGGCATCGGGAAGAAAATCGGCGGGCTCCACCAGCCGCGCGTCAGGGGGACGGCGTGCGCATTCCACCACAGCAGCCAGATATTGAGAACCGAATCGCCGGGGTCGTTGGGAAGGCGGGAGGTGAGGTGCGCGGCGAGCGGCCACGACCAGGCGACGGCCAGCGCGAGAAACAGCGAGAGCCAGAGCAGAGCCTCCGGGACGGAGCCGGGGCGGCGGCGATCGGATGCGTGCTGAACAACGCTCTGCAGGATGGCCGTCAGCATACTGCAGACCTCACGCCCGCCGGTGTCGTCCCGTGTCTGACGAGAAGGCGGGCGCATCGAGCCGACAAAACCGCACCTTCGCCGACAGGATTGTAATCGCCGGGCTCCGCAGCGGCTCCCTTG
>JBDTOB010000083.1:0-8893 GCA_039933435.1 Acidobacteriota bacterium
GTAAGCGCCCGATGACGCCGATTCCCCGCGCGCAGGATCAGCTCTTCGACGCCCGCCGCTCGGCCCGCGAGAAGTACGTCGCCCTGGTTGTCGGCCGTCCCGGCTGGGCGGCGCTCCTCCTCCACGAAGCGGTGACGCTGCTGTCGCAGCACGTCCCCGGCGCCCTCGGCCTGGTGCTGCGCAAGTCCCTCTATCCGCTGCTGCTCGGCGCCTGCGGGCGGAACGTCGTCTTCGGCCAGAACGTCGTCCTGCGCCATCCGCACAAGATCCGCATCGGCGACAACGTCGTCGTCGACGACAACTGCCTGATCGACGCCAAGGGGGACGACAACCACGGCATCACCATCGGCGACGGCGTCTTCGTCGGCCGCAACACGATTCTGTCCTGCAAGAACGGCGACATCCTCCTCGGCGACGGCGCCAATGTCGGCTTCAACTGCGAAATTTTTTCCGCCAGCCGGGTCACGGTCGGCGCGCACACCCTGATTGCCGCCTACTGCTACCTGATTGGCGGCGACCACGACATGTCGGATCCATCGCAGCCGATCCTGGCGCAGCCGCGGCGCTCCGAGGGGGTGACGGTGGGCGAGGGCGCCTGGCTGGGCGCCGGGGCGAAGATTCTCGACGGTGTGGCGATCGGTGATCGCGCCATCGTCGGCGCCGGTGCGGTGGTGCGGAGCGCGGTGCCCGACGGGGCGATCGCGGTCGGGATCCCGGCGCGGATCGTCGGCCAGCGCGGGGCGGCGCCGCAGTGAAGCTCAACGTCCTCCAGGTCTGCGACCATCTCGGCTGGGAAGGGTCGCGCATGCACGGCGTCAAGCGGCTCTTCTCCTGGATGATCCCGCGGTTCGATCCGGCGCGCTACGACGTCTCGCTCGTCAGCCTGCGGCGCAGGGATCTGTCGGAAGAAACCCTGGAGTCGCTCGGCATCGACATCACCTACCTGCACAAGTCGAAGTTCGATCCGGCGACGCTGCCGGCGTTGCTGAAGGTGGTGGACCGGAAGCAGATCGACATCCTCCACCTGCACGGCTATGGCGCCACCACCTTCGGACGGATGGCGGGGGGGATGCGGCGGCTGCCGGCAATCCTGCACGAGCACGCCAACCTGACCGATACGCCGTGGTTTCAGAAGGCCGCCGACATGGCGCTCGAGCCGGTCACCGACATCGCGCTGGCGGTGTCGAAGAGCACGGCGGACTTCGTGGTGCGCGCCCGGCGGATCCCGGCCGAAAAGGTCAAGGTGGTCTATCTCGGCGTGCCGCTCGAGGAGTTCAGCCGGCCGCGGTCGGAAGCCGAGGTAATGGCGGCCCGCGCCGAACTGGGCATCGCGCCCGGGGAGTTCGCCGCCGGCACCGTCACCCGGCTGCACGACTCCAAGGGCAACGCCTACCTCGTGGAGGCCGCCCGCCTGGTCCTCGACGCGCGCCCCCAGGCCAGGTTCTTCCTCGTCGGCGAGGGCCCGCTGCGGCAGCCGCTCGAAGAGCAGGCACGGGCGCTCGGCCTCGGCGATCGCCTGGTGTTCGCCGGCTTCGCCCGCGACATCCCGCGCGTCGTCTCGGCGTTCGACCTCAGCGTCTTCCCGTCGCTCTGGGAGGGCACGCCGCTGACGGTGTTCGAGGCGCTGGCGATGGGGAAGCCGATCGTGGCGACCGACGCCGACGGCCTGCTCGACGTGCTGACCGACGAACGGGACGCGCTCATCGTGCCGCGCCGGGATGCGCCGGCGCTGGCGGCGGCGATCGTCAGGACGATCGACGAGCCCGAGACGCGGGCCCGCCTGGCCGACGGGGCCCGCCGCAGCGGCACCGAGTACGACATTGCCGCCTTCGTCCGCAAGATGGAGCGGCTCTACGATCTGCTGCACCGGGTCTCCCGTCCGACGCACCGGAAGGGCATCCTGCAGGAGGATCTGTCATTTCTCGCGGGCAGATCGACGACGTGAGCGCTACGGACCGTCAGACCGGCGAGGCGGCGGTCCAGGCCTCGAGGCCGGATGCCGCGGCAGCGGCGCCCCCGCGGCGGCTTGCGCCCGGGCTGCTGCTGGTCACGATCCTGCTCGCCCTCTACGGCGGCCTGGCGCTGACGGTGGACTTCCCGCACGCCTCGATGGGCATCCAGAGCGACGAGGCCACGTATTACATGATGGGCCACAGCCTCGCGCTCGACGGCGATCTCGCCTACCGGCGGCAGGATCTCGTGCGCGTCTGGCGCGAGTTTCCCTCCGGTCCGGCGGGGCTGTTCCTCAAGCGCGGCCGCCGTATCGTCGAGGCCGGCATGATGCGCCGGCCGCCGTTCGTGTGGACCCGCACCGCGCCGGATCCGGATCAGCAGCGGTTCTTCTACGGGAAGGCCTTCATCTATCCGCTCTGCGCCGCGCCGTTCGTCGCCCTGTTCGGCACCAACGGATTCCTGGTCCTGCATGCGCTGCTGCTGGCGCTGGTGGCGTGGTGCGGGTATCTGTTCCTGCACGCGCGGACGCCGGCGACGCTGGCCGCGGCGCTCAGCGGCGCCTTCATCATGGCGTCGGTGGTGCCGGTCTACTTCGTCTGGATCACCCCGGAGCTGTTCAACTTCGCGCTCGGCCTGCTGGCCTATTTCTGCTGGCTTTACAAGGAAGTCGAACAACCGTCCCGCGCGCCGTTCGGCACGCGCTGGCTGTTCGGCTCCGGCGGCGACCTCGCGGCCGCGGCGCTCCTCGGGGTGGCGACCTTCTCGAAGATTTCGAACGCGCTGCTGGTGCTGCCGATTGTCGCCTGGATCTTCTGGCGCCGCCGCTGGGGGCGGGGGATCGCGGCGGGGCTGGTGTTCGGCGCCTGTGCCGCGGGGCTGTTCGCCGCCAACATGGCGATCTCGGGGGAGTGGAATTATCAGGGAGGAGCCCGCTCGACGTTCGTCTGGGAGTTTCCGTTCCAGACGGCGGCCTCGACCTTCGACGTCGGGCTGCCGATGGGGCGCGACGAATCGCTCGCCGGCGTGATTCTCGACCGCCGCGTGTTCTGGACCAACCTCACCCACAACCTCCGCTATTACTTCGTCGGCCGCCATGCCGGGATCGTCCCGTATTTCTTTCCCGCGGTCTTTGCGTTGGCGGCGTTTCTGCTGGCGCCGCGGCGCCGTCCCGGCTGGCAGTACCTGGTGCTGGCCGCCGGGATGACGCAGATGCTGTTCTTCATCATCAACCTGCCCTACACCTGGCTGGGCGGCGGCGGTTCGGTGGGCAACCGCTACTTCATGGGGGCCTACGGCATCTTCCTGTTCCTGCTGCCGCCGCTGCGGCGGACCTGGGTGGCGGCCATGCCCTGGCTCGTCGGCGGCCTCTTCACCGCACAACTCGTCCTCAATCCCTTCGCGACCTCCGTGCATCCGGGGGATGCCGCCAAGCACGGGCCGCTCCGCTGGCTGCCGGTCGAATTGACGATGGTCAACGATCTGCCGGTGAATACCGAGGGGGCGGCGAAGGTGCTGGTCTGGTTCGGGGACAATCCCGGCCAGGGGGATCCCGGCTTCCAGATCTACTTCCTCGATGACAACGCCTACGGCCGGGAGCCGGACAAGAGCTTCTGGGTCAAGGGGGAATCGAAGGCGGAGTTCCTGATCAAATACGCGCCGACGTCGCCCGACGCCGTCGCGGGCGGACGGCCGCTCAAGCAGCTGGTGCTGACGCTCAGTCCCGGTCCGTTCGACACCGTGGTCAAGGTGTCGGTGAGCGGCCGGACCCGCGAGATCGATCTCAAGGAGACGCAGCAGGTGGCCTTCACCCTCGACCGCGGCTTCTGGTACCAGGCGCGCGCCTATGTCTGGGTGGTGTCGATCTCGAGCAGCACCGGGTTCGTGCCGATCTTCAACGGCGCCGATCGCGACGCCCGGTTCCTCGGTGTCCGGGTCAAGCCGACGCTGGTCCCATGAGCCGCATTGCCGTCGTCACATCGAGCCCGCCGATGGCCGAGGGCGGCCACATGGTGATCGCGCGATCGCTGGTGCAGGCGCTGCGCGACTCGGGCCACGCCGCCGACGTCGTCGTCACGCCGCAGAACCGCTTCGGACGGCAAGCCTCCGCCTACCTGGCCACCTGGCTCACCGACGTCGGCTCCGCCGAGGGCCGGCCGATCGACCAGGTCATCAGCCTTCGCTACCCGAGCTACGCGGTCCGCCACCCCAATCACGTCTGCTGGCTGAACCACACGATGCGCGAGTACTACGACCTGTGGCCGCGCTTCAGCGCCGGGCTCGGGGATCTGTCGCGGCTGAAAGAGCAGGCGCGCCGCGCCATGATCCGCGCCGCGGATCGGTATCTGCTCGGCCGCAACCTCCGCCGGCTGTTCGTGCAGTCGCGCACCGTCCAGCGGCGGCTGGCGATGTGGCCCGAGATCCAGTCAACCGTCCTCTATCCGCCGCCGCCGCAGCGGGCCTATCGTTCGGAGGGCTGGGGGGACTACATCTTCATGGTGTCGCGGCTGACGCCGCTCAAGCGCGCCGATCTGTTGATCGACGCGCTGGCGCAGCCGGCCGCCGAGGGCATCAGGGCGGTGATTGCCGGCGACGGCGAGGAGCGCGATCGCCTGGCGGGGCTGATTGCCGCGCTCGGCCTCTCCAGCCGCGTCACCCTGACCGGGCGGCTGTCAGACGACGCGCTCCTGGACCATCTCGCCCGCTGCCGCGCGGTCTGCTTTCCGCCGGTGGACGAGGACTACGGCTTCGTCACCGCCGAGGCCTTCGCGTCGAGCAAGGCGGTCGTCACCTGCCGCGACAGCGGCGGGCCGGCTGAGCTCGTTGATGACGATGTCACCGGGCTGATCTGCGAGCCGACGCCGTCCGCCCTCGCCCAGGCGCTGCAGCGCGTGGTCCGGGAGCCGGGCCTCGCCGAACGGATGGGGACGGCCGCGCACGCGGCCGGCGCGCGCCTCAATTGGGCCGACACCGTTCGGGCGCTGACGTCGTAGAATTGGTCGCATCCTGATGTCGTACCGCTCTCCGCTCGAAACCCGTCTCGCCAAGAAGGTCACCAAGGCGATCACCGAGTACCGCTTGATCGAGGACGGCGACCGCGTCATGGTGGGGTTGTCAGGCGGCAAGGACAGCTGGGCGCTGCTGAGCATCCTCGACGTGCTCCGCAAGCGCGCCCCGATCTCGTTTACCCTCGTCGCGGTGACGGTGGATTCGGGCTACGACGGCTTCCGCCACGACCTCATCGCCCGCACCTGCGAGGCGCGCGGCTGGGAGTACCGGATCCAGCACACCGGCATCGGCGGGACGATCGACGAGCTGCTCGAGGCCAACGCCACGCCGTGCTCGCTCTGCGCGCGCTTCCGCCGCGGCGTGCTCTACCGCATCGCCACCGAGGTCGGCGCCACCAAGATTGCGCTCGGCCATCACATGGACGATTTCGTCGAGACGCTGCTGCTCAACCTCTTCTTCTCCGGCAGCCTCAAGGCGATGCCGGCGCGCCTCGTCTCCGACAACGGCGAGCACGTCGTCGTCCGCCCGCTGGTCTATGTGAGCGAGTCGGACGCGCGCAGCTACGCGAAGGAGGAGTCGCTGCCGATCATCGGCTGCTGCTGCCCGGCCTGCGGCGACCTGAGCCTGCAGCGGCAGCGGGTCAAGCGGCTGATCGCCCAGCTCGAGGTCGAGCACCCCGACGTCAAGAACTCGATGATCCGCGCGCTCCGCAACGTCGCCGGGCGGCACCTGCTCGACACTCGCCTCTACCCGCTGCCCGATCTGCCCGGGACGGACCTGCCCGAGGGGGCCGTGCCGCTCCTGCTTCGCCGATGAGCCGCCCGCCGGCTCGCCATTCACCGTTCGTGAGGTATTGATGAAGATGTCGTTCCGCGCCGCGCTCATCGCGGCCACGCTCGCCGTTGCCGCTTCGCGCGCCGAGGCCCAGCAGCGGCCGCTCGTCACCGAGGACCCCGAGACCATCGGCGCCGGACTGGTGCTGCTCGAGGGCGGGTTCGACGTGCAGCGGCAGGTCACCTATCCGGCATCAGGCCTGGAAGGGAACCTGCTGCGGCTGCCGACGCTTGGCGTCAGCGTCGGAATCAGCTCGATCGCCGAAGTGCAGATCGACGGCGGACCGTACAACCGGCTCCAGGTCACCAACCGCCGCGCCGCGCCGCTGGCGAGTGAGATGACGTTTGCCGGTGACCGCACCCACGACGTCGAAGATCTCGTGGTCGCGACCAAGATCCGGCTGCTGTCGGAGACCGCCGATCGGCCGGCGTTCGGCGTCCGCTTCGGCACGCGCCTGCCGAACGCCGGCAACGAAAGCGGGCTCGGGCTCGACACCACCGACTTCTTCATCTCCGCGCTGGTCGGCAAGACGGTGCAGTCGATCCGCTTCGTCGGCAATGTCGGCCTCGGGATTCTCGCCGACCCGGTCAAGGGGGATCGGCAGAACGACGTGCTCACCTACGGCGTCTCGGTCGCCCGCGCCGTGCGCCAGGGGCTCGAGGTGGTGGGTGAGCTCAACGGACGGCTCGACACGCGCAGCGGCGAGGCGCCGATCGGCACCGAGAGCCGCGGCGCGATGCGCATCGGCGGCCGCTTCACCCGTTCGACGGTCCGCGTCGACGCCGGCCTGATCGTCGGAGTGACGTCACTCGACCCGAGCGTCGGGTTCACCGCGGGAGTCACCTGGGTGTTCAAGGGCTTCACGGTCCCGTAACCAGCGCGCGGCCGCCAATGGCTGTTCGCTGATCGCTCAGATCGAGGCCCAGTCGTAGACGCGGCTGGTGAGCGCGATCTCTTCTTCGGTGCGCGCCGGGGACCAGGCCAGTTCGGCGGCGGCGAGGCGGGCGCAGGCCCGCAGCGCCTCCGGTGCGGGGCGGCCGGCTGATCCGAGGCCGGTGCGCCGCACCACGATGTCGGCCAGCCGCAGCGCCATCTCGTGGCGGATCGCATGGACGACCTCGGCGCCGAGCGTCGGCACCGCCGCGGCCACCGGCGCGGCCAGCTCGGGGCGTTCGGCGATCAAGGCCACGAGCGTGGGTGTGGCTTCCGCATAGAGGCCGACCAGGTGGCGGATGGCGTCGGGCGTCAGATCCACTCCACGGCCCCGCGCCGCTTCAATCGCCAGGGCATCGTGATCCGCAAGTCCCGCCCCCGGCAGGGTCGTCGTCCCCGATCGCGACGGCGTCAACGGCTGGCCGAGCCTGGCGCCCGCCAGATCGATGACCCGTTCGGCCACGCCCCGCGCGGTCGTGTACTTGACGCCCGCGACCGTCAGCGCTCCTGCCGCGCCGTCCGCGGCATGGTCGAAGACGTCCGGCAGCGGCTTCAGCTCGGGACCGCCGTGCCGTCCGGCCACCGCCGGGACGACGCCGCGATGCACGAGCGAGACGTCCGTCAGCAGCAGTTGCAGCGCCGGGAAGGCATGATTGGCGTCGGCGATGAATGCCGCCACTTCCTCCGGCCCGACCGCGGTGTCTCCCGGCTGCACGAAACCCGCCGACTGGCTGGTGCCGACGATGGCGCGGCCGCGCCAGGGGACGAGGGTGAGCATGCGGCCGGAGGGGCCCGGCGCCGCCAGCCCGATATCGCTCGCCGGTCGCGAGGTGACGAGGTTCATCGCCTTGACCAGCGGGAACGGGCGCTTGACGCCGAACATCGCCATCACCGTGCCGGCGTGGGCGCCGGCGGCATTCAGTGTCAGCCGCGCCCGCACCGCGACCGCCGCGCCGGAGAGCGCATCGCGGACCTGCATGCCGACGATCCGTCCGTCTTCTGTGATCGCCTCGACGGCCGCGGCATGGCTGGCGAGCGTCGCGCCGCACCGGTCGGCCGCTTCGGCGAACGCGACCGTCAGCCTGTCGCTCTCGACCATCTGATAGTCGTACCACTGCGCCCCGCCGGTCAGGCCGTCGCCGCGGATGCCGCTGAAGAGCCGCAGCGTGGCGGCGCGCGAGACCAGCCGGGGCGGGGGCAGGTGCAGCTCGGGTTCGACGCCGTCGTTGCGCCGCCGGCCGAGCCAGGCGTCGAGGCGGAACGCGGCGCGGAGCGCGGAGCGGCTCCTGGCGAGGGAGCGATAGGTGCCGACGAGAAAGGGGAGCGGGCGAAGCAGCCAGGGGGCGATACGGGCGAGCGCGCGGCGCTCGTGGATGCTCTCCCGGGCGCGGCGCAGGTCGCCGGAGCCGAGCGAGCGCAGCCCGCCGTGCGCGGTTTTCTGATGGTTGAACGACGTCCCCGAGCCGAAGTCTCCGGCGTCGACGAGCGCGACGCTCAGCCCGCGGCTGGCGCCCTCGTAGGCGCAGGCGAGGCCGTAGACGCCGCCCCCCACGATCAGCAGGTCGAAGACGCGGGACTCGAGGCGTGAGAGATCGCGCGGGCGCATGCTGTGGTTTTTTATCTTATAGTAGAGCGGCGTGTCACCAGCGGTCGCCCCCACCACAGCCGCCGTCCGCGAGTACTGGGATCGGCACATTCACGACCTCGAGATCACCACCCATCCGGTTGGCTCGCCGGGGTTTTTCGCCGATCTCGACCAGTATCACTTCGAGAAGCTCCACCACCTGCTGCG
Source organism: Acidobacteriota bacterium (assembly GCA_039933435.1). GTDB lineage: Bacteria > Acidobacteriota > Vicinamibacteria > Vicinamibacterales > 2-12-FULL-66-21 > JALZOC01. The sequence goes on from JBDTOB010000083.1 coordinate 8,519, forward strand.
GCTGATCGACTTCGACGGCTACAAGGGACGACGGGTGCTCGAGGTCGGCTGCGGCGCCGGGACGGACCTGGCGCGCTTCGCGAAGGGCGGCGCGGTGGTCTCCGGGGTGGACCTCTCGGCGTCGGCCGTCGCCCTGGCGCAAAGCAATTTCGAGCAGCAGGGGCTCGCGGGCGACCTGCGCGAGGCTGACGGCCAGCACCTGCCGTTCGAGGATGCGGCCTTCGACCTGGTCTACGCGCACGGCGTGGTGCAGTACACGAGCGATCCGGCGGCGCTGGTGGCGGAATGCCGGCGGGTGCTGAAGCCCGGCGGGGAAGCGGTCTTCCAGGTCTACAACCGCATCTCCTGGCTGAACGCGCTGTCGAAGCTGATGAA
>JBDTOB010000084.1:0-8888 GCA_039933435.1 Acidobacteriota bacterium
ACCGCGACAAGCTGTTCATGCCCTACTATTCCACCAAGCAGCGGGGCAGCGGCCTTGGTCTGGCGATCGTGCGCCGGATCATCGCCGAGCACGGCGGCAGCATCGAGGCGTCCGACAACACGCCGTCGGGCACGATCTTCGCCATCGAGCTGCCGGTATGAGCTTGAGCTGTCAGCTCTCAGCGTTCAGCTGAGTCTGCTGAGAGCCAGGACACCGGCGGCGGCCGCACGAGCGCCAGGGGACGAAGGGCCGAACCTGATGGAGAGTGAGAGCAGACAGCGAGAGCTATCGACAACGAAAATAGCCAACGGAGAGCTGAAGGCTGAAGGCTGAGAGCTGAGAGCTTCTGATCCATGAAACCCACCGTGCTGATCGTGGACGACGAGGCCGGCGTGCGCAGCGCCCTGGGCGGCGTGCTGCGCGACGAGGGCTACACCGTCGAGGCGGTGGAGAGCGGCGAGGCCTGCCTCGACCGGGTGGCACGGGTGCCGTTCGACGCCATCATCCTCGACATCTGGCTGCCAGGCATGGACGGCCTGGCCACCCTGGCGCGCCTCAACGAACGCCGGGTTGACGCACCGGTCGTGATGATCTCGGGCCACGGCAACATCGAGTCGGCGGTGCGGGCCATCAAGATGGGTGCGTTCGACTTCGTCGAGAAGCCGCTGTCGCTCGACAAGACCGTGCTGGTCGTCGGCAACGCCGTTCGTCAGCGCCGGCTGGAGGCGGAAAACCGCGCCCTCCGCGAGACGGTGGACCGCCGCCTGACGATGGTGGGCGAAAGCTACGGCATGGGCCAGCTGCGCGAGCAGGTGGCGATGGCGGCGCCGACCAACGGGCGGGTGCTGATCTTCGGGGAGAACGGCACCGGCAAGGAGCTGGTGGCGCGCAGCATCCATCAGCTCAGCCTGCGGCGGACGGGGCCGTTCGTCGAGGTCAACTGCGCGGCGATTCCGGAAGAGCTGATCGAGAGCGAACTGTTCGGGCACATGAAGGGCGCCTTCACCGGCGCGGTGGCCGACCGCCGCGGCAAGTTCGAGGCCTCCGACGGCGGCACGCTGTTCCTGGACGAGATCGGCGACATGAGCCTGATGACCCAGGCCAAGGTGCTGCGGGCGCTGCAGGAGCAGGTGGTCGAGCCGGTCGGCGGCACCGGGACCGTCAAGGTCGACGTGCGCATCCTGGCCGCCACCAACAAGGACCTGCCGACGGAGATCCGTGCGGGACGGTTCCGCGAGGATCTCTACTTCCGGCTGAACGTCATCCCGATCTTCGTGCCGCCGCTGCGCGACCGCGAGTCCGACATCCCGCTGCTGGCGTCGCACTTCATGGCGGAGCTCGCCCGCGAGTACGGCCGCCGTCCCAAGCAGCTCGACGCCGGCGCCGCCGCGGGGCTGCGCTCCTATCGCTGGCCGGGCAACGTCCGCGAGCTGCGCAACGTCGTCGAGCGCCTGATGATCATGGTGCCCGGCGACACCATCACGCTGTCGGATCTGGTCTTTCTCGATCCCTCGGCGGTGGCGGTGGCGGATCCGCCCGGGCTGCCGGTGTTGTCGCTGCACGACGCGCGCGACCGCTTCGAACGCGACTACATCCTCCGCGCGCTGGGAGCGCAGCAGGGCAACATGTCGCGCACCGCGGAGGTGCTCGGGGTCGAGCGCAGCAATCTCTACCGGAAGATGCGGGCGTTCGGCCTGGTGCCGGCGCGGCGGAGTGAAGGAACCGAGGGGGAGGACGAGGCCGGGTGACGGCCGGTCACGCGCCGCCGGCGCCCGGCTCGAGCCGACGCTCGAGGATCTGCCCGGGGCCGACGCGCGCCAGACCGAGCGCCGCGGCATCGGTGACCGCGGCCTCCGGCACCAGCCCGATGATCTCGCTGTCGAGGATGGCGACGCCGTGCCGCTCCGCCTCCCGCCGCACCGCCTCGAAGACCACCGCCATCGGGGTGACCGCGTAATTGGTCAGGTTCATCGACACCTGCACCAGCCCCCGATGCGCCAGCCGGAACCCGGCGGCCTTGACGCACGGCAGCCCGCCGCCGCTTTCCCGGATGGTGGCGGCGATGGCCCTGGCGATGTCGAGCCGATCGCTCGAGAGGTTGATGTTCCAGGCGATGAGCGGCGGCCGGGCGCCGACGACCGCCGCGCCCGCGGAGGGATGGGGCGCCGCCGGTCCGAAGTCCGGCGCCCACGCCGGGTCCGCCATCCTGGCGCCGAGCTGCTCGAAACCGCCCCGCCGGATCTGCTCCAGCCGCCGGCGCTCGGGCGAAGCCGCCGACGCTTCATACAGGAACACCGGAATCCGGAACCGGTGCGCCACCTCGGCGCCGACCGATCGCGACAGCGCCACGCACTCCTCCATCGTGGTGCCGTCGAGCGGGACGAACGGCACCACGTCCACCGCGCCGATGCGCGGATGCTGTCCGTCGTGGGCGCGGAGGTCGATGGCCGCCACCGCCTCGGCAAACAGCGCCAGAATCGCCTGGCCGACGGCGGGCCCGGCCCCGGCCAGGGTATAGACCGAGCGGTTGTGCGACGGATCCGCCGAGTAGTCGAGCAGCCTGACCCCCGGCGTCGACCGGATCGCCGCGGCCAGCCGCTCAACCGTTTCCGGCCGCCGGCCTTCGCTGACGTTGGGGATGGATTCGATGAGCTCCATGGCCTGCAAACAGATAGCACAGAAGCGCCGCCCGCTGGCGTCCGGCGCTTGTATGCGGAGGCCGATCAGCCGATAATCTCGGAACTGCCGCGGGCGCGTTCCGCCTGCGGCCGGCCTGCTGTGATCTGATGACCGACCCGCTCCGAACTGAAGCCGTCGCCGCCCTCGCGCAGGTGTCGGAGCGCGAGCGCGAAGCCCGCGTCGAGTCACTGCTGGTCGCCGGCCTGGATCACTACTTCGCCGGCCACTACGAGCTGGCCATCAACGTCTGGACGCGCGTGCTGTTCCTCGATCGCGGCCATGCCCGCGCCCGCGCCTACATCGAGCGCGGCCGCGGCGCCGTGTCCGAGCGGCAGCGGCAGGGGGACGAGCTCGTGCACGCGGGGGCCGAGGCCTTCGACCGCGGCGACCCCGAGGCCGCGCGCCGGCTGCTGCAATCGGCGGTCGAGCAGGGCGCCGGCCACGAAGAGGCGATGGCGCTGCTGGCGCGGCTCGATCGTCTGACGGCCGCCGCCGTTCCCCGTCAGCACAGCGCACGGCTCCCGGGACCGCTCCCCGACGCGGCCGGGCCGGGCGACGCCCGTCCCGACCGCCGCCACCGCTGGACGCTCGCCGGGATATGCGCCGCCGCGGCCGCGGCGGCGCTGCTTGCCGCTCTCTGGGTCCTGCCCGGCGGCTGGCCGGCGCTGGTCGCGCCACCGCCTCCCGCCGCAGCACCAGCCGCCGGCGAGCTCCCCGTGCCGGTGCCGTCCGCCGCGGCGCTGTGGCTTGCCCGGGCCCACGCTCATCGCGATCGCGGTCATCTGCGCGAGGCGCTGACCGCGCTCGATGCGATCCGGCCCGACGACCGCCAGGGGATCGAGGCCGAGCGTCTTCGCGCCGAGATCCAGGCCGCCCTCCTGGCCGCCGGCCGCGCGGCGCCGGCGCCGCTTCCGCAGGACAGCCGCCGATGAGATGTCCGAAGTGCAAGTACATCAGCTTCGATAACACCAATCGCTGCCGTAACTGCGGTTACGAATTTGCGCTGGCCGTCGAGGCGCCCCCGATGGACCTGCCCATCGTCCTGAGCGAGGACGAGCTCGGGCCGCTCGCCGACTTCGCCATCAGCGAGGAGGTGGCCGAGCCGACCGGCCCCGATCGCCCCCGTCCGATCACCAGCGCCTTCGATCTGCCGCTGTTCCGGACGGGCGCGCCAGAGGATGATCGCCCGCTGGTGACGCCCGCCGCGGTGCCGCGGCAGCCGCTGTCGGTGCGGCGATCGAGCCCGGTCATCCCCCGGCCGAAGAGCGCGGAAGAGCCCGCGCCGGATCTCGCGCTCGAACCAGAGCCCGGACCCGGCAAAGAGGCGCCAGCGCCCGGATACCGGGCAGACGTCCGGCTTCATCAGCGGTCCGATGCCGGGAACGCCACGACGGCAGCGGAGGCCGCGGGACTCGGCGGGCGGCTCTTCGCCGGGCTCGCCGACGCCGCCATCCTGCTCGGTCTCTGCGGCACCGTGCTTTCCATCACGCTCCGGCTCTGCGGCCTGCGCCTCGACCAGCTGCGCTCGCTCCCGGCCGCCCCGCTCGGCGGGTTCCTGCTGCTGCTCGTCGGCGGCTACTTCGTACTGCTGACCGCGGCCGACGGCCAGACGCTCGGCAAGATGGCGGCGGGCATCCGCGTCGTGCCGATGCGGGCGGCGGACCGCGTCTCGCTCGGCGACGCCGCAATGCGGGCGGCCGGCTACCTCGTCTCGGTACTGCCCGCGGGCCTCGGTCTCATTCCGGCGATCATTCACGCGGATCGGCGTGCTCTGCACGACCGTCTCGCCGACACCCGCGTCGTCAAAGCGTGACGCGCCTCGCCGTCTTCCTTGCGACGTTCGGGTACTGCGGATATTTTCCGTTCGCCCCCGGCACCGTCGGGTCCGCCGCCGGCCTGGTGGTCTACGCCGCGGTTCGCTCCGGTCACTCGGGGCTTCTGGAAGCAGCCGTCATCGCGGTGCTCTTCGCCGCCGGGGTGTGGGCCGGCACCACGGCGGAGCGCTATTTCGGCGGCATCGATCCCGGACCGATCGTGATTGACGAAGTCGTCGGCATGCTGATGACGCTGGCGTTCATTCCCGTCGGTTGGTCCGGCGCCCTCGCCGGCTTCCTGCTGTTCCGGATCTTCGACGTCATCAAGCCGTATCCCGCGGGGCGCTTCGAACGCCTGCACGGCGGCCTGGGAGTGATGGCAGACGATGCGATGGCGGCGGTCTACGCGAATCTGTCCCTCCGCCTGCTGATGTGGATGCTGCCGGCATGGATCGCATGAGCGCGGATCGTCGGCCGCTGGCGACAGCGGAGGTCATCGCCGTCGGCAGCGAGTTGCTGGGGACGACGCGGCTCGACACCAATTCGCTGTTCCTGGCCGGGCGGCTGGCGGCACTCGGCATCGAGCTCCGCGCCAAGCACGTCGTCGGAGATGACCGCGCCAGACTGGCGGCGATCTTCGCGGCCGCGCTCGGCCGCGCCGATCTCGTCCTGCTGACCGGCGGACTGGGCCCGACAGACGACGACCTCACCCGCGAGGTCGTGGCCGAGGCCCTGAGCCTGGAACTGAGCGAGGACCCGGCAATCGTCGCCCGCATCGAGGAGCGCTTCGTCCGCCGCGGCCTGCGGATGCCGGCCGTGAACCGGCGGCAGGCGATGGTGCCCGCCGGCGGCAGCTCGCTCGACAACCCCAACGGCACGGCTCCCGGGTTGTTCATCGAGCACGGGCAGAAGGTGATCGTGCTCCTGCCAGGGCCGCCGCGCGAGCTCCAGCCGATGGTCGATGGGCTGTGCGACGGCCGGCTGGCCACGCACGCGGGACCGGAGCGGATGTTCCGGGAATCGCTGTTCATCGCCGGGCGCGGCGAATCCCACGTCGAGGAAATCGCCCAGCCGCTGTATTCCCGCTGGCTGTCCGAGACGCTGCCGATCGAGACCACGATCCTCGCCATGCCCGGGCAGGTCGAACTGCATCTGAGCGTGCGCGCCCGCGACCCGGAGGCTGGCGCGCGCCGGGTCCGCCTGGCGCGGGAGGCGCTTGCCGGCGCGCTCGGGACCGACGTCTTCAGCAGCGACGGCCGTTCGATGGAGGAAGTGGTGGGCGGGCTCCTGGGCGAGCGCGGGCTGACCCTCTCGGCAGCCGAGTCCTGCACCGGAGGGTTGATCCTGTCGCGTCTCACCGACGTGCCGGGCAGCTCCCGGTATGTGCTTGGCGGCGCGGTCGTCTACAGCAACGAACTGAAGACAGCGCTGGCGGACGTGCCGGCCGCGGCGATTGCCGCCCACGGAGCGGTCAGCGAAGTGGTCGCGGTCGCCCTCGCCGATGGCATCCGCGCGAGAACGGGATCCAGCCTGGCGCTGGGTGTCACCGGCATCGCCGGCCCGGGCGGCGGGTCTCCGACCAAGCCGGTGGGCACCGTGGCCATCGCCTTGACCGGGCAGGGGCGGCCCGCCCGGGTGCGCCTGTTCTCGTTCTTCGGCGGACGGCCCCAGGTGAAGTTCCAGGCCTCACAGGCCGCGCTCGACATGGTCCGCCGCACCCTCCAGGCCTCCCCGGACGCCTGACGCCCGCCGTCCGCTGCGTCGAGTGGCACAGCTTGCGAGTACCATTGATTCGATGATTCGGCATGCGCATGGCGCCTGACCCGCTGGCCCCCGCGGGCGCGATCCCCGCGGCGTTCCGGCATCGCGCCACGACGGAGCGGCCCCGTTGAGCGCCGTCGCGGTGCTCGGCGCCGGCAGCTGGGGCACGGCGCTGGCGATCCATCTCGCGCGATCCGGACGCCAGGTGCGCCTGTGGGCCCGCGACGCCGCCCTGGTCGAACGCATGGCGCGCACCCGCAGCAACCCGTCGTACCTGACCGATGCGGCGCTGCCCCTCGAGATCGTCGTCGATGCCTCGCTCGCCCGGGTCGTCTCGGACGCGGCCTTCGTGGTCATCGCGGTCCCCTCCCACGGGCTGCGCGAGGTGACGCACACGGCAGCCGCGTTTCTGGATCCTGGCGCGGTCCTGGTCAGCGCCGCGAAGGGTCTGGAACAGGACTCGCTGCTGCGCATGTCCGAGGTCATCGGCCGGGAGACGTCGGGCCGCTGGCCGGTCGTCGTGCTCTCGGGGCCGAGCTTTGCGTCCGAGGTGGCGCGTGGCTTGCCGACGGCGATCCTCGCCGCCTCGCACGACAGCGCCGCGGCCGCGCGGGTGCAGGAGCAGTTCCGCGGCTCGGGGCTGCGGCTCTATGCGAGTGACGATGTGCCGGGGGTCGAGATCGGCGGCGCGCTCAAGAACGTGATTGCCATCGCCGCGGGCGCGGTCGAGGGGCTGGGCCTCGGGCACAACGCCATGGCGGCGCTCATCACCCGCGGCCTGGCGGAGATCTCCCGCCTCGCGTGCGCGGAAGGAGGGCGGCGCGACACGCTGTCCGGGTTGAGCGGCCTCGGCGATCTCGTGCTGACCTGTACCGGCGGCCTGAGCCGCAATCGGCACGTCGGCATCGAACTGGGACGCGGCCGGGCGCTGGCACAGATCCTCAGTGAGCTGCACATGGTGGCGGAGGGCGTGCGCACCACTGGAGCGGCGCTGGCGCTGGGCGCCCGCCACGGCATCGAGCTGCCGATCACCGCGCAGATGGCCGCCGTCCTCGACGGACGCGCCTCACCGCGCGAGGCGGTCGGCGCGCTCATGAGCCGGCCCCAGAAGGCCGAGCTCGACGGATAGGCGGAAGGACACATGGGGTTTTTCGACAGAATCAAGCAGTCGCTGGCCCGCACCAAGCAGCAGTTTGCCGAGCGGCTGGACGACGTGGTGCAGCGCGGGGACGATCCGGCGCGGCGCGGCCAGCCGGTTGACGTCGAGACCGAGGAGGCGCTCGAGGAGGCGCTGATCTCGGCCGACGTCGGCGTGGCCGCGACCGCGCGCATCGTCGAGGCGGTGCGGGCGCGGCGGGGCCGCACGGAGTCGCTGCGAACGCTGGTGAAGGAAGAGATCCGCTCCATTCTCCGGGCGGCCAATCCTCCCGCGGCCGAGGGGGTGCGGCCGCATGTGATGATGATCGTCGGCGTCAACGGCACCGGCAAGACGACGACGGTGGGGAAGCTGGCGCGGCTGATCAAGGAGTCGGGACGGTCGCCGCTCATCTGCGCGGCCGATACCTTCCGCGCCGCGGCCGTCGAGCAGCTCGAGATCTGGGCGACGCGGGCGGGGGTGGATATCATCCGCGCCCGCGGCGGCGCCGATCCCGCGGCGGTCGTCTTCGATGCCATCGCCGCGGCCAAAGCCCGCAACCGCGACGTGCTGATTGTCGACACCGCCGGACGGCTGCACACCCGGGTGAATCTGATGACCGAGCTCGAGAAGATCCGCCGCATCGCCGCGCGCGAGATTCCCGGCGCCCCGCACGAGGTGCTCCTCGTCCTCGACGCCACCGTCGGCCAGAACGGCCTCGCCCAGGCGCGCGAGTTCATGGCCGTTGCCGGCGTCAACGGCATCGTCCTGACCAAGCTCGATGGCACCGCCAAGGGAGGCATCGCGGTCGCGATCGCGCACGATCTGAAGCTCCCGATCCGCTACGTCGGCGTCGGCGAAGGTATCGACGACCTCATCCCGTTCTCCCCCGATGAGTACGTCGACGCGCTCTTCGAGCAGGCCTGGTAAGGCCGCAGCTGGCACTTTGGCCCCTTGCACCTTGGCACCCTTGATGTGTTGACCGACGCCTTTTACATGGCCCGGGCGCTGGCAGTGGCCGAGCGCGGACGCGGCCGGACCAGCCCGAATCCAATGGTCGGCGCCGTGATCGTCGACCCCGAGGGCGTCGTGGTCGGATCGGGCTGCCACGAGTTCGCCGGCGGCCCGCACGCTGAGGTGCAGGCGCTGCTCGCGGCCGGCGCCCGGGCGCGGGGCGCCACGTTGTATTGCACGCTCGAGCCCTGCTCCCATGTCGGGCGCACCGGCCCCTGCGCACCGCTGGTGGCCGACGCCGGGATCGCCCGCGTGGTCGTCGCCGGCGAGGACCCGAACCCGCTGGTGAGCGGGCGGGGCCTGGCGCTGCTGCGCCAGCGCGGCGTGACGGTGGTGAGCGGTGTGCTGGCGGCCGATGCCGAGGCGCTCAATGTCGGGTTTTTCAGCGTCATGCGCCGGCACCGGCCGTTCGTGACCATCAAGGTGGCGCTGACCGCCGACGGCCGGGTGAGCGCCGCGCCGGGGGTGCGGACCCCGCTCACCGG
>JBDTOB010000085.1:0-8785 GCA_039933435.1 Acidobacteriota bacterium
GACCAGCGAATGCCCGCGCTCCAGCTCGTCGCAAAGCTCCAGGATCCGGCTGTCTCCCGGATCGCCGCGGTCGATCGTCGAAGCGCCCACGCCAATCTCACGCTCGAGACTGGCGCTCGACAGGTGCGATGGCGTGGCGCCCCCCCTGGCCAGCGCATCCAGAAGCGACCGCACGAAGGCCGGCGGCACCGGATGGCCATCGACGGGCTGCAGCGCCACGGTCGCAACCCTGGGGCGCACGCGCGGCCGTTTCGTGGTCCGCGTCAGGCGCTGTCCGAGCAGCCTGGACACGGCAGCGCCAAGAGCAGGCTCGGTCTGCAGGAGACGCAAGAAGGCATCGCGTGGAATGTGCAACAGCTCGGCATCGCGCACCGCGCGGAGGGTCGCCGATCGAGGCTCGCCGAGCAGCACCCCGAGCTCCCCGACGAGCGCGCCGGCGCCGAGATACTCAACGCTGTGAGACGCTCCGACGGCGTCGCGCACGACCACGTGCAGCGTGCCGCGGACGAGCACGTAGAGCGCGTCAGACTGATCCCCCTGTTCGAACAGGGCCGCGCCTCCAGCCAGGAGCACCCAGCGCGCGACGGTGTCGAGCGCCTCGAGCGCAGCGGCGCTGACGCCGGAGAACAGTGGATGTGCCGCCAGCCAGACGCTGGCCGGCCGGGGCGCCGTCACGCGCGCGTCATCCGATCGCCAGCGATCCCCGGCGTGACCTCATCCCGGGCAAGGATCCGGCCTGGCGGCACGAAACCGTCACAACTCCGGACAATTTCAACGTTGAAGGTCGATCCGGCTGGCATGTGTTCGTTCGAGGTTCCTGAAGAGAGAAGGCCGAGCTGACTTCCGGCCAGATGCTATCTGAGATCGGGGGGAGCGCCAAACGCCGCCAGTTGGCAGCCGCTTCTCCCAGGGAGGAAACTTCCGACCTCCATAGTTCATCTAGGCAAAGACGCGCTAAGGAATGGGTGCTGGCCGAGTGGAAGATGTCGGCGAACAACCGGCGAGCGCGCTTCTACACGCTCACGACTGCCGGGAAGCAGCAGCTCGGCGTCGAGGAGCCTCGATTCTCCCAGATGTTCGGCGCGATCATGCGCGTGATGAAGACGACGTAGTGTCCAGACGCTGAGATCGGCTGTGGCGCACGTCGCTCGAGGCCGACCCGGCGATCGACGGGCAGTCCATTACAGTCGACGGCCTCCCGCGAACCGTCGTCGGCGTGCTGCCGCCGGACTTCAGCTTCAGGCCGGTGATCCCCCGCCTCGGCGCGCTGCCGGATGCGGGGCTCTTTCTGCCCGATGTCGACGCAATCGAAGCTCAGAGCGACTTCAGGAATTCGACCAGGTCCGCTTTCTGTGCCGCCGTGAGATGCAGCCCGAAGTGCTGGTCATAGTGATTGACCACCGCGAGCAGATCCGGCGCGCTGCCATCGTGGAAATACGGCGGATGCTGCAAGAGGCCTCGTAACGGCGTCGTCCGGTATCTGCCGGTGGCGGTCCTGGCGGCATACGCCGGATCGGTGCCGACGTCGGCTGGATCGTGCAGGAAGGGCACCCGCGGATCAGGACCGCTCAAGACGTCCGTAAAGAGCGGCCCCTGGTGGCAGGTGGCGCACCCGGCCTCGCCACGGAACAAGCGCTGGCCGCGGCTTGCGGCCTTCTGATCGAAACTCCCTTTCGGCGCCTTCGGCGCCTTCAGGCTCAATTGATAGTCCAGCAGCGCCGGCAGCTTCGGGGTGACGCGATCAGGCGTCTGCGTAATGGCGATGCCGAGGCGTGGATCAGTGAAAGTGCCATGCCCGCCCATCTGTCCCACACCCACATAGGCGTTCCAATACGAGATCGTCCCATCAGCGGTAAACGTCTCGAAGCCGACGCCCTTCAGCCCGTAGATCGACGGGATGACAATCGGCAGCGATGGGCTATTGAGCGGTACGATGTTGGTGCCGTCGAAGAAATGGTGCCGCGGATCATACTTGCCTGGCCCCCACGTCCTGAAGTCGGCCCTGGTGACGTCGTCCAGCATCGGCGACAACGCGACGATGGCTCCGACATTCAGGTTGAGATTCGCCCAGCCGTCGAGCCGTTTGCCGATACCCGGAGCGAACGAGTTGTCGACCGTCGAGTGGCAGAACGCGCACGTAATGCCGACGCTTGTCAGCTGGCCCGATTCGTTGACGACGCCCTTGACGCCGACGACCGCATTGAGCCTCAATAGCTCAACGGTCACGGCGGGATCGTGCAGATCGACTTGTCCGGCTCGAAGCGCCGCAATGGTCGCTCGCGGCAAGGCCTCGACGTCGACGGTCAGGCCCACCGCCAGCGCGGTCGCCGGATCGACCGTCGCGATGACGTCGTGCATCCGCAACACATTGGTCCACAATTGTTCGTCGCCGAAGGTGTCGAAGCGGAAGGTGGCCTGTCCAGCGCGAGGGCCTCGTCTGTCATCATCTCCGTGTTGCGACCGGTCGCCATGGCCTCGATCGCTCCCCCGATCGTCCTGTGCGGAGGGAATGGCTTCCTCGGTGGCATGAGTGACGGGCATGAACCCTGACAGGGCCCAGGTCAGCGTGAGCGCGAAGACGATTGAGGCGGCACTGATGGATCGCATTACTGTCTCCCTTTCGTGATGGCGATGGAGCGCTCTGACGTGTCGGATTGCAGCGGGATGCGCCGCATCATCAGGCCGCTCCTTCGAGCGCGCCCGCCTTTGACAAGCCGTCGAGCAGTAAGTGGAAGTACACCAGGCCGGCGTAGGGCTGCCAAGGCGCGACGGCCTTGCGGACGCCGGCGTAGTCCAGGGGAGCCGGGCGACCGAGCCACCGCGCGAGTCTCTTCTGAGCGCCGACGTCGTCTCCCGGGAAGACATGGAGACGGCCGAGACCTCGCAGCATGACGTACTCGGCCGACCATCGGCCCACGCCCCGCAGGGCAAGCAGTCGCGCGCAGACCGCTGCGTCGTCCCCACGCGAGACGGCTTCGACGTCGATGTCGCGCCGTTCGATGGCGCGGGCGAGCGTCAGAAGCGCGCGAACTTTCTGCCGGCTGAAACCGAGCGCCCGATATGTCGCCGGCGGTAGCCTGGCCACATCGCGGGGGGCGGGAAAGCCGTAGCGTGCGTGGCCGGCCGGTCCACGCTTCACGCCGCACACGCCGGCGAGTCGATTGAGCAGCTCGAGGCCGACTTCGAGCGACAACTGCTGGCAGGCAAAGGCATTGACGAGCGCTTCGAACACGGTGGGAAACCGCGGCGGTTTCATACCGCGGAATTGTTCAGCAAGGATCCGTAGTCTCCGGTCCCGTCCGGCCAGTCGGTACCATTGTGTGAGATCGACACGTGGACCGAGCAGGCAATCGACGACCGCCCGGACGCGCTGTCTGCCTGGCGGCGTCCGAGGCGGCGGCGTCGCCGTCACGATCAGCTGCGGCGCGGCAGACGAACCGGCCTGACGCACGGCGATTTCGGTGGGCCGTCCTCCTATAACCACGACGCGCCGATAGGTCGCGCCATCCCAGCGATCGATCGCATTGCGCTCACGGCGGCGGAGGGCCCATACCGTGAGATCCAGCCGGAACGGCGGAAGCGGCCGGATTATCACGGTCAGCGGTGCCGCAAGTGGCATGTCGGTCCTATCGGGAGGATCGCTGCGGCCGATCCGCTGCCGGCCGTCCGGCAACGCGCCGGCGGATTTTCGGTTGCAGATATTCCTGAAGGGCAACCGCGTTGTTGTGCTCGGTGTCATGCGAGCTATAGATGAGGGTGACGGTGCCGCGTCGCGCCGCCGATACTATGGGGCGCCAGGCTTCCGGGTGAGCGTCGAGCTCGCGAAAGTACCGGGTCCGAAACTGCGGCCACTTCTCCGGATCATGACTGAACCACTTTCGCAGGTCAGTGCTGGGGCCGACGTCCTTGAGCCATGCCTCGACGTGGAGCTTTGCCTTCGGCAGTCCACGCGGCCAGAGCCGTTCGACGAGGAAGCGTCTGCCGTCGTGTTTCGATACCGGATCGTAGGCGCGCTTGAGGGTGAGCATCTACTTGACGCGCAGCGTCCCCTTCATCGTCGGGTGGTAGGTGCAGGTGTAAGCGAACTCCCCTTTCTTGCGGACCGTCAGTTTCCACGAGGTGTCTGGTGCAATCAGCTTCGAATCGAAGCCACCTGCCGTGGAGGCAGTCGCGGTGTGAGCCACCAGATCCTTGTTGACCCATACGACGGTGTCGCCGGAGGCCACCGTGAGCACATCCGGCTGGAACGTCATGCCCTCGATGGTGACCGTGTGGGTCTTCGGTGTGGGCCGATCGCCAGCGGCTACAGCGATGGTGCACAAGGCCAGACACAGTGCGGAGACGAATATGCTGAGGCGCACGGTCAGCCTTCCGCTCGAATGTAGAGACCGTTGACGGTTCGGCGCAGAAACCGCCGCTGCATGAGCGTAATCAAGACGATGCGGCACGTATGGGCGTCGAGGTTCCAGAGTCGCTGCGCCTGTGCTTCCGTCAGCTTCAGTCCCGGCATCTCGTGGTACTCACCTTCGATTCGTCGAGTCAACGGTGCGAGGCGGCTCAGCCGCTGCTGTGTGGCGGGTGGATGGTCGAGTGTCTCGGTCAACATGATCTCTCGTAGAGGCAAACCCCGGTCCAATCGATGGTCGCGGACGTCGGCCACAAGGGCCTGAACAGCCAGCGCTTCCGGGTTGCGAGGGCTGGTGACGTGAGCGACGTCCTTTCAAAAGTGAAAGGCCACACGACATTCTGAAACCAGCCCCGATCCCGTCTTGCACTTCGCGATACGCGTCAAGAGCCAGTGAAGATTCCTGCTCCCGTCTCGCGTGTGCAGCGCTAGTTGAGCACGTCGACGAAGAGCGTTGAAAAGCCGCGACGCTGCGCCATCAGGCGCTCACGCTCGGCCGTCTCGCGAGCTTCTTCGCAAGCCTTGCACCGCAGCGCGAACGGAAGGGCCCGAAGGCGTGCGTGGTCGATCTCGTCGCCGCACTCGAAACAGTTGCCGTAGGTGCCTTGCTGGAGCCGGTGCAGCGCCTGGTCGATCTTGTTCAGTGTTTCCGCCTTCATCTGGATCAACATGAACTCGATCTCGCTCTCGGTATCGAGTTCGGAGCCTCCGCCCTGGTCGAGCACGCCGCGCTCCTTCATGCTGCCGTGCCGGGCGTCACGAATCTTGCCGTGCACCGCGTGTAAGAGCTCGCGACGGCGGTCGACGAGCGCTTTCTTGAGATCGCTGGTACGGGTTCTCTTCGCCGCTGCCTCGGTCTTGGTCGCCGCCATGGTGTCGCTCCTTCTCTGGCGGACCGCTGCAACGCACGGCCGCCCCGCAGCCGGTAGAGGCAAGCGCCGGGCCATCCGCGTTCCATTCACGGATCGAACCGGATCCCCCGGCAGCGGATGACTGGCCCTGTCGGGCGCAGGCGAGGCCAACCCGCTTCGCGTCGCGCACCATTTCAAGCTGAAAGGCTCGCCGCTCAATCTGAAAGCGCCTCGAGCTCACCATCGGGTTCACGCCGGCACCAGGTGCTCGAAGATGACGCCCGCTTCCGCGCCGGTGCCGCGTTTGCGCACGACGACGCGGCGGCGCCATGGCGTGGAGCGGAGCGGCGTGCCGGGTTCGCCGCCGGCGCGCAGCCCGGTGGTCAGGTAGACATCGTCAATCAGCCCCGCGTCGAGGAGATGACCCGCGAGCACGTGGCCGCCGACGCACGACAGTCGCGCGATCCCCAGCGATCCAAGCTGCTCGAAGACGCGCGGGAGATCCTCGGGCCGGTCCATCAGCAGCGCCGTGATCCACGGCCGGGTTCTGAGGGCCGGGCCCATCTGTCGCGCGGCCGGCGCGAGCGTCAGCAGCAGCACGGAGATATCAGGCACGTTGAAGAGCAGCGCATCGTCCACGTCAACACCGTGAATGGTGGCCACGATCTGGACGGGGTGGCGGGGCAGCCCGAGCGACGCGCGAAGGCCGACCAGTTCGGGGTGCCAGACGGAGAACACCACTCGGCTGTGGCGGACAGTGTCGGCGCCGGCCAGGACCGCATCTGCGGCCACGCGCGAGAGACCCTCGTAGATCAGGTGCTTGTCGGTGTCGCCGCCGCCCAGGAGGGCGGGATCGGAGGCGACGGTGTTTCCGTCCGACGATTGCACGAACACCAGCGAAGTCGCTGGGCGGCGCGGTGTCGGTCCCGGCGAGAGATAGAACGGACCATCGAAGAGCGCTCGCGACCAGCCGCTGCCGACGGCGACCATTCCCTCGGCCGGATGGTCGAGCTCGGTGACGTACGGGGACAGCGTCACGCTTGTGGCACGCCGCGTCTTCGATCTCGCGTATTCTTCGAACTGATCGGCCCAGTCTGGCGTGGCACGCGTCATATGCTTCTTCGTTGCCGCGCCTCAACGGCACGCAGATCCCTGTCGTGGCGTGACCGTCGTGGCCCGGTCTGGCCGAACCGATCGATCCGCGTCTCCGGCGTCACGCGCGCGCGGCGGCACGCGGCGGCGCCACGCCATCGGTCACCATGGCGATGCGCAGCGCCTCTCGAACCAGCTGATTCGAGTAACCCCATTCGTTGTCGTACCAGCTCATCACCTTCACCAGGTCGCCATCGACCACCTGGGTCATCCCGAGATCGATCACTGACGCGCGCGAATCCTTGATGATGTCTGACGACACGAGCGGGTCTTCGGATGCTCCCACAACACCCCGATATCGTTCGGTAGCGGCCTCCTCGCTGAAGACACGGTTCACTTCCGCGACGCTCGTCGGCCGCGCGGTCACCACCACCACATCGGCGAGCGAGCCGACAGCCACTGGTCCGCGAACGGCAACGCCGTCGAACCGCCCGCGATACTCGGGCAACGCTTTCGTGGTCGCCGCCGCGGCGCCGGTCGATGTCGGCACGAAGTTCGCCGCGCCGGCTCTTCCGCGACGGCGGTGTTTGTGCGGACCATCCACGATGTTCTGACTTGCTGTGTACGCATGAATCGTGGTCATCATCGCCTTCTGGACACCGATCCGCCGCCCGAGGATCTCCATCACCGGAGTGATGCAATTGGTCGTGCAACTCGCGCACGAAATGATCGTAGTGCCGTTTTGCGGCGTATTTACCCCGTGCACGATGGTTTCGATGTCGTCGCCCGTCGCGGGCGCGGAGAGAATGACGTATTTCGCGCCGGCCTGCACGTGCTTGGCGAGATCGTCCCGATGAGTGAATGCGCCGGTACACTCGAACACGATGTCGACGTCGAGCGACTGCCAGGGGAGCCGCGCGGGGTCCTTCTCGTGCAGCAGGGCGAGGTGGTGCCCGCCAACAACGAGCGCGCCGTTCGCCGCGGTTACGGATTTGTCGTACCGACCATAGACGCTGTCGTACCTCAACAGGTAGACAACGTCTTCGGGCGACGCGAGTTCGTTGGCGGCAACCAGCTCCAGGCCTGGCGTCTCCATCACGATTTTGAGTGTCGATCGACCGACGCGGCCGAGGCCGTTGATTGCGACTCTTGCCATCAGTGTCCCTCTTGCGGCCCGGTAAGGCCCGCGTGGTCGAATTGCGTCAGTCGGTCGCCTACTTACCGATCGATGACTGGATCATCTTCGCGTGCTCCAGATGCGCGACGAAGGCGGGACGGACCTTCACCAGCAGGGCTTTGAGCTCGGCGTTCTGAGCACTGGGGATCAGCGTCTTGTCAATCGCGTCGATCACGGCCTGGTGATAGGTCACCTCGTTGTCGACGTACGCCTTGTCAAATGCCGCACCCTTCAGGGTCTTGAGATGCGCAAGGTTCTTGTCGCCGTCCGCTTTCAGGCTCTTGCTGGTGGGATTGTCCTCCGGCGTGACCTTCAGCTTGGTGACGAGCGCGGTTGCCTGCTTGTTGACGGCGGTGTGGTCCGTGACCATTTGCTGGCCGAACTTCTTGACCTCGGGGCTGGTCGCCTTGGCTGCGGCGAGCTCGCCGGCATCGACATCGACCTGGTTGGCGGTGACGACGATGGAGGCGATCTGCGCGTCCGAGACGGTCTGGGCCGAGAGACTCGCTGCGGTGAGACAGAACACTCCGGCGACGATGATGGTTGATACTTTCATGGACATCTCCTGTTCCGAATTGACGATTTGAACCGGCCAGGTGCTGGCGAGAACTCTGGTGAGGCCAACTCCCTGCCAGCGCGCTCGAGCCGACCAGGCCCGGGCGCTGGTACCCAGTTCACGGCGGTAGAAACCGCAGCACAACGAGCGCGGACGCTTGCCAGACGCTCCCGATGCTGCTTCAAGTAGAGCAAGCAGCGCGCCACCTGCCGGCCCGGCGTGCGCCACGGGTGATCAGTCACCCGCATTCGTTCTGAAAGGCTCGTTTCAACCTGAATCGCCGACGCGGTGCACGATGTGGTCGCGAAATACGCGAGGATCCGGGGAGCTCGGATCCAGGTGGGGTCCATCCGGTCTTTCCGTCACCGGCTTGCCGCCGCCCCCCGGCAAGGGCGATGTCGCTCCGCCGCGCTCCGCGCCCTCGAGCAGCGCCTCGAGAGTCGCATACGCGTAGATCGTTGGCGCGTGGTTCTGCATCAGGCCGCCCGTGTCCGCGGTCGGGCCGTAAGTGCTGTGCAGATCACGTCCCAACATCCGCAACATGGCCATTTGCTGACCTCGGTGGTGGGACGTGTGGGTCAAGCGGCGGGTCATCACCCAGGCCCGCGAGCGCTCGACGTCGAAGAACGTCGTCGACTCCTCCCACCAACGCTCGCTCTTGTGTCTGAGTGCGGCGATCCGCCTGCCGCTGTCTTCCGCGTAAC
>JBDTOB010000086.1:0-8774 GCA_039933435.1 Acidobacteriota bacterium
GGGGATATCGCGTTCCCGATACCGACTGTGCCTGCGTGCCACCGGGCACGACACCCCAGAGCACCCGGCCCATCTCGACGCTGCCGGTTCGCAGTTTCACCACCAACGTCAAGGCGGGCGATGTGATCCCGTCGGGCCGGGCGATGGTGCTCAAGGGCATCGCCTTCGACGGCGGTTCGGGTATCGCCGCCGTGGCGGTGTCGCTCGACGGCGGCCGGACGTGGCGCGGCGCCGCGCTCGGCCAGGACCTCGGCCGCTTCTCGTTCCGGGAGTGGCGCCTGCCAGTGACCTTTGCCGCAGCCGGCGCTGCGGTGGTGATGGTGCGTGCCACCAGCACCGCGGGTGCCGTGCAACCGATGGAGGCCAGCTGGAACCCTGCCGGCTACATGCGCAACGTCGTCGAGTCGACTGCGCTCTCGATCGTCTGAGGACCGACGCATGAGATGCCACGCCCTCATCCTCGCGGGAACGGTCGCCACCCTGGCCATCGTCGGAGTGCATGCCCAGACGCAACGGATCACGTTGCCGCCAGATACCTCCCGGCTGCGCCCGTCCAGCCTGCGCGGTTCTGCGATCGCACAGCAGAAGTGCGGCATCTGCCATTCGGCCGACTACGTCAGCTTCCAGCCGCCAGCCATGACGCAGGCGCAGTGGACGGCCGAGATGACCAAAATGCGCCAGGCATACGGCGCGCCGCTCGACGACCAGGACATCAAGAGCCTCGGCGCCTATCTGGCCGTCGCCTACGGCAGCGCCAGCGCGACGGACACCAGCGTGATCGAGGCGTCCGGCCAGCCGCCGGGCACGGGCGCGCCGCCGACGGGGCTCGGCATCGACGTGCAGGCCTTGCTCAACGCCAACGGCTGCTTTGGGTGCCACGCCGTCGACAAGACGCTGGTCGGCCCGTCCTTCGCGGAGATCGCCCTGAAGTATCAGGGGAACAAAGACGCGACGGCGGTGCTCGCCAGGTCGATCCGTCAGGGTGTCGTCGGCAAGTGGGGACAAGTGCCCATGCCGGCCATAACTGCCCTGGATGAACCCCAGGCGAGCGCGCTGGCGGAGTTCGTCCTCTCACGTAAAGGAACGGGCATGAGGGCCGCGGTCGGAAGGTGAGGGCGGGAGGACCGGGATGGGATGACGGATGTCAATCCCACTAACAGTATCCCCCCACAGCACCCCACTCTTCAAGACTGTTTCTGGGCCCCCAGGGCGGGTATCATCGCCGGCCCATGTCGAAAACCACGAACCGCGAAACGGCGCGCCGCGATGCCGGCTCGGTGGAGCGTCGGCTGGCGCGTCTCCTGGACACGCCATTGCTGGCGCGGGTCGTGCCGCACCTTGCGCCGGAGACGCTGCATCAGCTCGTTCAGTACCGCGGACTCGAAGCGTGCGGCGAGCTGGTCACGTCTGCCACGCCGGCGCAGCTCACCTTCCTGCTCGATTTCGACCTGTGGCGCCACGCGCAGCCGGGAGGCGACGAACAGCTCGATGTCAATCGCTTCGGCGAATGGCTCGAGGTGCTGGTGGACGCCGGAGACTCGGTCGCGGCGCGCATCGTCGCCACCCTTGACCAGCACCTGGTGGTCGTCGGCCTCTGCCATTACCTGCGTGTCTTCGATCCGGGCACGTTCGAGCCGACGGAATCGAGTGACGACGAGCCGGGGGATCGCCACGAGATGATGACCAGTGAGACGAGCGGCGACGTGCTCGAGTGTGAAGTGGGCGGCTATCTGGTGCGGGCGCCCAGAACCGATGCGTGGGATGCGATTGTCGCGCTCCTGAACACGCTCGAGGTCGAGCACCCCCAGTACTTTCACGCGGTGATGCAGGCCTGCCGCCGCCTGTCCAACTCCAGACCGGAGATCGACGGCCTCGACGATCTGCTGATGGCGCCGGCGCAGCACCTCCACGAAGTCGCGATCGAACGTCAGCGACGCCGATCGCGGCGCGGTTACGCGACCCCGGCCGACGCGCGCGCCTTCCTGCAGATGGCGCGGCAGCCGCAACACACGAGTCCGGCGCCGATCGCGGCCAACCCCATCGCCACGGCCTACTTTCGCGCCGCCGAAGAAGAAGCGGACGCCCCGCCAGAACACACCTCTGCAGGTGGCCCGCAAAGCGCACCACCCCGCGGCGCGAGCGACGCCTCCGCGCGCGGCGCCGACGACATCCCCACGTCGGACGTCTCCACATCCGACATCTCCACAACGATCGGGGCAGTCATCGAACTGCTGGCCGAGGCTGGCGTGATGCCGGATCGGCCGCGGGCGTTACTCGAAGCCGCAGACGAAGACCCGCGCGCCGCGACACTCCCGCTCCTGAGGCGGCTGATGGAGTCCGCGCTACAACACGACGAAACCGCGTATCTGACGCGCAGTCGCGAGCTTGCGTTCCTCGCCAATACGCTGCTCGCGGGATGCACCGTTCAGTCGCGCCCGCTGACGCCGCAGGAAGCGTCAAATGCGGCGGCGTGCATCTGCAACCTGGGTCTCGAATGCTGGCCCGCGCGTTGGCCGGGCGCGGCCTCGCAGGGGTCATCGTTGCCACGAGCACTCGACACGACCACGCCTCCCAGCGGTTTCCTCGTGGGTCACAACCTCGTGACGGCGTTCGAAGTGGGCTGGTTGGTGCTTTACCAGGACGTGAGCCTGTTCGTGATGGATCAGCTCGTGGCGACGCTGGCCGATCTTCATGGTGTCGACGCCGACACCCGCGGCGCGCTCCGCGCGCTGCGCCGAACGCTCGTGGAGCAGCGTGAGGCCGGCACCCCGTGGCTCGCACGCGACGCTGCCGAGGTGCTCGCGATGCTCGACATGACGGCATGGATCAGCGTGCTCGGGCTGCTGGACGAATGCCCGATCCTGCCCGCGGCGCTGACCGCCATCCTCGAAGGCCGCACGACGTCCGTCAGCCCGACCGCGTTCGAGTTCATCTCGACGACCGCCCAGATTGGCGACATTCGCGTCTTCATGAGGAAGCTTCCCGGCGTGTGGTCACGCTGAGCGCGGCCGTTCACGTCAGCCCCGTCTCGCTGCCTCGATCGTGGCGACGTCGATCTTCTGCATCGGCATCATCGCCTCGAAGGCACGCTTTGCCTCCGCGCCGCCGGCTGCCAGCGCCTCGATCAGCACACGCGGGGTGATCTGCCAGGAGAGCCCCCAGCGATCCTTGCACCAGCCACACTGGCTTTCCTGGCCGCCATTGCCGACGATCGCCTTCCAGTAGCGATCCGTTTCTTCCTGCGTGTCGGTTGCAATCTGAAAGGAAAAAGCCTCACTGTGCCTGATCGCCGGGCCGCCGTTGAGGCCGAGACAGGGAATGCCCGCCACAGTGAACTCCACCGTCAGCACCTCCCCCTTCCTGCCGCCTGGATAGTCACTGGGCGCCGTGTGCACGGCGGTGACCTGGCTATCTGGAAAGGTGGCGGCGTAGAAGCGCGCCGCTTCGTGCGCGTCCTTGTCGAACCAGAGGCAGATCGTGTTTTGTGGTGTCATGTTTGTACTCTCTTTAGTGCGAGACGATCTGGCGCTGCAGGTAGATCAGCTTGTCGGGGTTGCGGATCACGCGGATGGCTGCGATGGCGTTGTCCGCGACGCTCAGCACGTAGACCCCGTCCAACTGGCCGTCGACGCGCTGCAGCAGTGCGGGCTCGCCGTTGACTTCCGTGATCTCGTGGGTCACGAGCGCCAGCGTCATCCCCCGGGCCACCGCCGCGCGGCGAAATCCGGCGAGCATGCGGGCCACCGGCTCACGCCCGAAGACCGGCCTTCCCGCCGCCGTTACCTTCCCGCCTCCGTCGCTCCAGAAGCCGACATCGGCGGCGAGCACGTCGGTCAGGGCCTCCTCGCTGCCGTCGCGAAACGCCTGGACGAAGCGCTCGACGAGCGGCCGCAATTCCTCGAGGTTCGCCCGGACGCGCGGCTTACCCTCCGCCAGGCGTCCCTTCGCGCGGTGAAACAACTGCCGGCAGTTGGCGCTGGTCACCTCGAGCATCGCGGCGATCTCGTCGTACTCGTAATTGAAGACTTCGCGCAGCAGGAAGACCGCGCGCTCCTCTGGCGTAAGCGTCTCCAGCAGCACCAGGAAGGCCAGCGTCACCGACTCGGCCTGCGCCAGCAGCCGCTCGGGGCCGGGCCGCGCGTCGGTCACGACCGGCTCCGGCAGCCACGGGCCGACGTAGGCCTCCCGCTTCGCACGCGCCGACTTGAGGCGGTCGAGACACAACCGCGTCACGATGGTCGTCAAGTAGGCCTTGACCGAGCGGACGTCGTTCCCGTGCGCCGCCGAGAACCGCAGCCACGCATCCTGAATCACGTCTTCGGCGTCGCTGGCGCTGCCGAGCATGCGGTAGGCGACGGCGAAGAGGCTGCCCCGGTGAGTCTGAAAAAGTTCGACCTCGTCCATGCTTCGTTCAGGCCGCGCGGCGTGTCCCTTCCCGCAACCCGTCCCGTATTGCCGGGTAGCGCGGCCTCCAGCCCAGCTCGGCACGTGCCCGGGCGTTGGAGAGCGGCAACCGGACCGCGAGCATCCGCGCCATGAATGGCGCGACCAGCCGGATCAGCCACAACGGCACCGCCAGCGGCCGCGGCGCGCCCGCCGCCTCGGCCACGGACCTGACAATCTCGCTGAAGCTTGCCCCCTGATCGTCGACGATGTCGTAGGTGCTCCCCGCCGGGGCGCGTTCCAGCGCGGCCACCGTCGCCGCCGCCGCGTCGTCGACATGAATGCACGGCAGCAGGCTGCGGTCGCCGCGGATCGCCGGCAGCATCCGGCGTTTCGCCATGGCCATCATCTCCACGGTCGATGCGGCCTCAGGGCCATAGAACAGGCCGTAGCGCAGGATAATCCCTTGGATGGCTCCGCTCCGGCTTGCGGCGAGGATTTGCGACTCCATCGAGTGCACGGCAGCCGCGGCCGCTTGCATCACCGCGGGCGGCGCCACCGCCGAGGCCATTGGCGCGAACGATCCAGCGACGATGCGCGAGGCGCCGGCGGCGACCGCCGCATCGATCAGGTTGCGGGTGCCGTCGATCCTGAGCCGGTTGGTGGCCTCGAGGTCACGGGCGCTTTTCGCGCCCCCCTTGGGAAGAGCGGTGAGCTCGTGGAGGACGTGGCTGGGGCGGGCGTCCACCACGGCGCGGCGAAGGCCATCGCCGTCGAGCGCGTCGACGACAACGGGCACGGCGCCGAGGCGCTCGAGCGCCCTGGCGTTCGCTGCGGAGCGGGTAGAGGCGGTCACGTGATGACCCTCGGCCACCAACTGGCGAACCAGGGGCACTCCAATCGCACCGGTGCCTCCGGCCACGAATACATTCATGAGACCTCCCGCAAGTCTAAATGCCCTTCAGGTAAGACGAGAGTCGAACCACCGCTGTGACAGCTCAGCGGCAGGACGTCTCAGTCGCCGCCACCGGAGTAAGCTTTCTCTATTGGCACCGAGAGGTGATCCGCGAGGGGCCCATCAGGGCTTCGCGGTAACCTTCGATCCTGGAGAATCCTGTTGAGACTCGACACCTACGTGAACTTCGCCGGCCGCTGCGCCGAGGCATTTCGCTACTACGAGACGCACCTCGGGGGCGCCATCGAAATGATGACGACGCACGATCAAACGCCTGGATCGAGCCGCCGGCCCGCTGAGTGGCAGCAGGCCGTGCTCCACGCGCGCCTGCGGATTGGCGACGCCGTGCTGATGGGCGCCGACATTCCCAACGCTGAACCGATGCGCAGCGCCTACCTGACCCTGCGGGTCGACCGCGACGCTGACGCCGAGCGCATTTACGCCGCGCTCTCCGATCGCGGCCGGATTCTCATGCCGATGGCGGAGACGTTCTACGCCAGCCGCTTCGCCCAGGTGCAGGACCAGTTCGGCCTCAACTGGATGATCATGTGTGAGCGGCCGCACCCACAGCCCTGAGGCCGCGGCGACGGGTCGATAATCATCGCTACTCTCGGCGGTCGCCAGTGCCGTCCATTCGAACCTGTTCGGCCGGCTAGCCGACGATCTTGTCCCAGCCGTCGCGATACGCCTCGCGGCGCACGAAGCGGTTGGCCTCCGGCGAGTTGGTGAACTCCATCTTCGCGGCATCCCAGAGCAGCCGCTTGTAAGGGACCCGCAACGCGATGTTCGCGAGCGTAACAGCTTCCGCCAGCGCCGCGACCTCTTCGAAGCTCCCCTTCGATTTCCTGCCGGCCTTGATCGCGTTCACCCACTCGTCTTCGGGGCTGGTGGTGTCGTACTCCGGCGTGGCGATCGAACCTGCCAATGCGTCCTGGCGGCTTTTGTGCAGCAGCCGCGGCGCGTTGCCGCGAAAATCGCAGAGGATCTTCCCCGTGTCGCCGAGGATCAGCATGCCTTCCGCCTCGAGGTCCTGGTTGCCGGCGTAGAGCTCCTCCGGCGTCTGCGGCCGCATGCCGCCGTCATACCAGAAAGTGTCCACCGACGGACGGCTGGCCGTCGCCGGATGGCGCCAGCGGACGACGCTGGCTTTGGGCAGGCCGACCAGCGAGACGCGGCCCCCCTTGCTGACGTTCTCGGCGCTCACCCACGCCTCGTTGCTCGGCCGTCCTTCGACCATCTCGGGCACGCCAAGGTCGAGGATGCGGTATGGCTGCCACAGGCTGTAGTGGCCCATGTCGGCGAGACAGCCGGCCCCGTAGGCATACCAGCCGCGGTAGACGGCATGGGTGTAGCCGGGATGATAGGGACGGTCGGGTTCGGGGCCCTGCCACAGCTGCCAGTTGAAGCCGTCGGGAACGGGCGGGCCCGAGGCGTGGTACTCCTGCATGCCCTGCGGCCAGAACGGGCGGTCGGTCCAGTTGTGGACCTCGCGGACCGTGCCGATCGCCCCGGCCCTGATCCAGGCCTCGAGCTTGTGACGATCCGGCGTGTTGCTGTAGGCCAGCAGATGCGACGGTGCCGCGCTCTGGCGCGAGGCCTGCAGGGTCCGGCGCAGCTCGTAGAGCACGCTCGCTACCGGCTTGTGGGAGATCGCGGCCTTCCCATGCGTGAGCGCCGAGATGTTGATGCTGGCGTGCTGATGGTCGGGCGTGATGTTGACGATGCCCTGCACGTCTTCCTTCTCGAGCATCTCGCGATAGTCCTCGTAACAGCGCAGCCCATCGCTCGGGCGCCCCTGTTTCCTGTAGTACGTCGAAGTGATCTCGCGGGCGACGTCGCGGCCGGCGCGGATGCCCGTGTCGTTGGCCCCCCACGCCGGCTCCTCGAGGAAGCGGCGAATCGTCGCGCGATTTCCCCAGGCGCTCCAGTCGACGTAGTTCTGCGTGTCCCGGTTGGGATCGACCATCGCCACCAGGTAGACGTCGGGCCGGCGAATCAGCGCGGTGTTGACCTGCCGCTGGGACTGGGTGCCGCAACCGACCTGTGCGAGGAGCACCATGTCGCTCGGCGGCACGTAGCCCGGACCCCCGAGGACCCGGCGCGGCACAATCGTCAATCCCGTGGCGGCGGCAAGACCGCCGATGAACGTACGCCGATTGAGCTGGTCCATCATGGGCCACCTTGTACCGCCTGCCGGCTTCCGACGCAACACTCTCAGATGCGGTGGACGGTTTGCCGACGCTGCCTCGGTCATCTTGCGTTCGAACCCGGCCGGACTCATGCGGCCGGCCATCGCACGGCGGTGTTCAGGGCCTGGGTAGCGCGAACGCCATGATGCTGTCGTCGGTGAGCGGGGCGTTGAAGAAGCCGCCGCCAGTCGAGGTAGCGACGACGTACTGGCGTCCGTCCCTCCCCAGATAGGTGATGGGAGTGGCATTGGCTGCGCCGCCCAACCTGAAGGTCCAGACTTCGGTGCCCGTTCTCGCGTCGAAGGCGCGGAACCGCGCATCATCCGTCGCGCCGACGAACACCAGACCACCCGCGGTGGCGATGGTGCCGCCGTTGCCGGGGCGGCCGGTCTTCTGCTTCTCCGGCGGCAGACTCTCGGTGATGCCGAGAGGCACGCGCCACGCGAACTCGCCGGTGTTGACGTTCACCGCGGTGAGCTGCCCCCACGGCGGCTGCTGACAGTACATGTTCGAGGCCTCGTCCTTGAAGCGTCCGCCGCCGGGAACGCCCTCGTAGGGGCCGTCGGGATGCACCCGGTTGCCGACGCCTTCGGCCTGCGGCGGTCCCGTCGCGTTAGGGTCGCGATTCTGCAGCCCAGCCAGCTGGCCCATCTCGTTCGTATTGACGAACAGGTAACCGAGTTGCGGGTTGAACGACGTACCCCCCCAGTTGACGCCGCCGTGATTGCCCGGGAACTGCAGCCGCAGGCGCTGGTAACCCTGGGGCAGGTAGGGCCCGCCAATCTGCACGCCCTCGACCAGCTTCCGGCACGCCGCCTCGAGCTCCGGCGTCACCGTCGCGATATCCGCCATGGTCATCGTCATGCGCGCCAGCGGTGCCGGCTTGAGCGGGAAGGGCTGCGTCCTGGCAGCGCGCTCGAGGGGGACTTCGCTCGGTGGCACCGGGCGTTCCTCGACCCCGTAAATCGGCCGTCCGGTCACTCGATCGAGCAGGAAGAGCAGGCCCATCTTGTTGATCGCGGCGACGGCGGGGATGGTGAGGCCGTTGCGGCGCACGTCGATCAGTGCCGGCGCGGCGGCGAGGTCGGCATCCCAGATGTCGTGATGTACGACCTGGAAGTGCCACAGGTACTTGCCGGTATTGGCATCGGCGGCGACCAGGCTGGAGCTGAACAGGTTGTCCCCCTCGCGATCGCCGCCGTACTGATCGACCGACGGCGCCCCGAACGGCATGTAGACGATGCCGC
>JBDTOB010000087.1:0-8749 GCA_039933435.1 Acidobacteriota bacterium
TCCATGGCCGAGATGCCGTCCATCATGATGTTGTTCTGACCGACGCCGCCGATGCGGGTGCCGCCAGCCGAGGCGCCGCCCTGGATAACGCCAGGGGTCAGCGAGGTCAGGCTGGTGAAATTGCTGTGCTGGATCGGCAGGTTCTCGACTTGTTCGGTGGAGACCGCGAACGACCGCTCACCGCTCTGCGCCTGTACCAGCGCCGCCTCCGCCTTGACGTTGACGGTCTCGGACGCGCCGCCGACCTCGAGCGTCAGGGCGGGCACCGCGACGCGGTCGCCGCCGCTGACCTTGATGCCGGTGCGATTGATGGTCTTGAAGCCTTCCATCGCGACTTCAACCGTATAGGTGTCAGCCGTCACGTTGGCGAGGACGTAATCCCCTTGCGCATTCGTGACCACCGGGGCCGACCGCGTGCCGCGTCCTTCGCTGACCAGCACGATTGTTGCGCCAGGGACGACGCCGCCCTGGGAATCTTTCACGGTACCGGCAACCGTGCCGGTTGTAATCTGCGCGGCGGCTGGAGCCACCGCCAAGCCGAGCGCGAGGACAACGAACAGAACTACCCGCTCGAACCACTTCGTCATGAACGGCACCTCGAAAATCGAACTGGAATGTCAGGGAACGACGCGTCGGATGCTACCCGGGCCGAGGGGCGGGGCGCAATGGCTAATCCAGTGTTTCGCAAACACGCGGCAGAACAGATAAATTTAAGTTATTTTACGAGAGTTTAAGTGACGTCCGTATCGCATTGTGAAACACCAATGGAGACGGACGACGTAGATCGCGCCGGCATGGGCACGCGGTGCCCTCTTTGAGACGTTGGCCGGACGCAGAAGGACGGGCCGCGGCCGGTGCCACTGGGGGCGGCAGGAGCGGCGCTAAGGGAAGAGGCCTACGCCTCGCGGCGGTAGGCGGCGGCGAGGATCGACACCGGGTGCAGCACCGGCGCGGCGCTGCCGGCGGCGCGCAGGCCGCGGGCAATCTGCAGCTGGCAGCCGGGATTGGCGGTGGCCACCACCGCCGCGCCGGCGGCGGCCAGATGCCCGACCTTGCGCGCCAGCAGCAGGTCGGCCTGCTGCGGCTGGGTGATCGCATAGACCCCGGCGGCGCCGCAGCACCAGGTGGACTCCGCCAGCGGCGTCAGCGTCACCCCCGGCACCGCCGCCAGCAGCGCGCGCGGCTCGCGCGCCACCTTCTGGCCGTGCACCAGGTGGCAGGAGTCGTGGTAAGCGACCGTGACCGGCGCCGCGAACGGGGCGGCGCCCGGCGGCCGGCAGCCGATCCGGTCAAGCCACTCGTGGATATCGCGCAGCTTCGCATCCCACGCCCGGGCGCGGTCGCGGTACACGGGATCCTCGGCCAGCAGCGCGCCGTAGCGGCGCAGGTGAGACCCGCAGCCGCCGGCGTTGCTGATGATGGCGTCGTAGTCGTCCGGCGGAAACTGATCGATCTGCCGCCGCGCCAGCGTCCGCGCCCCGGCCAGATCGCCGTTGTGGGCGTGCAGCGATCCGCAGCACGGCTGCAGCGCCGGCGTGTGGACGCGGCAGCCGTTGGCGAGCAGCACGTCGGCGGTGTCGCGGTTGACGTCGGCAAACACCAGGTCCTGGACGCAGCCGGTCAGCAACGCCACCCGGTAGCGCGGCTCTCCCGCCGGCTCCTCGACCGGGGCGATGATCGCGTTCGAGAAGGCGTTCCCGATGCGCGGCGCCTGCGGCTCCAGGCGGCGCAGATCCGCGGGCAGCAGCCGCAGCAGGCCGCTGCGGCGGACGCCGGACTCGAGCCCGCTCCGCTGATAGACGCGCAGCAGCCGCCCGGCGACACGCAGCGCGCGCGGCCGCATGAACAGGAAGCCCAGCGTCAGCGCCCGCCACCACCGGCGCTCCGCGCCCGGCTGGGCGCCGGCGCGCTCGATGTCGCTGCGCGCGGTCTCGAACAGCTCCGCGTAGTTGACGCCTGCCGGGCAGGCGGTCTGGCAGGCGAGGCAGCCCAGGCAGTAGCTCATCTCGTCGCCGAACTCACGGGTGACAGCCATCTCGCCGTCGGCGATCGCCCGCATCAGCGCGATCCGCCCGCGCGGGCTGTTGCGCTCCCGCTTGGTGGTGTCGTAGGTCGGGCAGGTCGGCAGGCACATGCCGCAGTGCATGCACTGCTGCAGGACGGCGTAGTCGATGGAGGCGAGGGTCTCGGACACTCAGTCGAAGATCTTCCCGGGGTTGAGCAGGCCGGCTGGATCGAGCGCGCGCTTGACCAGCCGCATCGCCTCGTAGCTGCCCTCCCCCATCTGCTGGCGCAGCCACGCCTTCTTCGCCAGCCCGACGCCGTGCTCGCCGGTGATGGTGCCGTTCAGCTCGAGCGTCTTGCGCGCGATCAGATCGAGCGCATGGTGGACGCTGGCCATCTCCGCCGCATCGCGCTCGTCGGTCAGGAAGGTGGGGTGCAGATTGCCGTCGCCCATGTGGCCGAAGGTGCCGACCTGGAGGTTCGCGGCGCGCGCGGTCTCGGCGATGAAGGTCACCATCTCGGCCAGGGCGCTGCGCGGCACGGTGAAGTCCTCGAGAATGGTGGTCGGCCGCCGCCGCGCCAGCGCCGAGAAGGCGTTGCGCCGCGCCGAGGCCAGCGCCAGCGCCTCTTCCTGACTGCGCGCCGCCCGCACCTCGCGTGCGCCGTGCTCGAGCGCGATCGCGGTCATCCGCTCGGCCTCGTCCGCCACCGCCGCCGGATGACCGTCGGTCTCCATCAGCAGCACCGCTTCGCAGTCGGTCGGCAGCCCGACATGCGCAAACTCCTCCACGCACATCGTCGTCATGCGATCCAGGAACTCGAGGGTGCAGGGAATGATGCGTGCGGCGATGATCGCCGACACCGTCTCGGCGGCGTCCTCGATCCGATCGTAGAGGGCCAGCATGGTCTGCCGCGCCGGCGGCCGCGGAACGAGCCTGAGCAGGACCTCGGTGATGATGCCCAGCGTGCCCTCGGAGCCGATGAAGAGATCCTTCATCGAGTAGCCGGCAACGTCCTTGACGCAGGGGCTGCCGAAACGCGCCACCGTGCCGTCGGGCAGGACCACTTCGAGCGCCATGACGTAGTCGCGCGTCACCCCGTACTTGAGGCCGCGCAGCCCGCCGGAGTTTTCGGCGACGTTGCCGCCGATGGTGCTGACCCGCATCGAGCCGGGATCCGGGGGATAGAACAGCCCATGCCGCGCCGCGGCGTCGTCGATCGCCAGCGTCACCACGCCGGGCTGCGCCCGCAGCGTCAGGTTGCGCGGATCGAGATCGAGGATGGCGTCCATCTGCGTCAGGCAGAGCACCAGGCTGCCGGCGCCCGGAACGCTGCCGCCGCTGAGACCGGTGCCGGCGCCGCGGGTGACGATAGGCAGCGATTGCGACGCGGCAAACCGCACGCACCGCGCGACCTCGTCGGTCGAGCGCGGAAAGACGACCGCTGCCGGCGGCTGGCGCAGCGCGGCGGTGCCGTCGAAGCCATAGGGAATGATGTCCTCAGGCCGGGTGAGCACGGAGTGCGCCCCCAGGATTTCGACGAGGCCGTCCGTAATCGCCGCCGGCAGGGACATCAGGGAATTGTAGTCCAGCCGGAAGCTGCGAGCTGAGGTCTGAGCGCGGATCGCTGTAAGCTCGGTGTGCCACCGGAGCCCCACACTGAAGACGTCCTCCCTTGCCGTCCTCCTCTTCTGCGGCTCCGGCCTGCTGGCCGGCAGCACGGCGACCGCTGCGCAGACGCCGCCGGCGGCCGCGGCGGCCGACTCTCTCGACGCGCGGATTGCCCGCGTCCAGGCGGCACTCGCCGCGGGCAGCGGCCGTCCCGCCGACGCCATCCGCGAGCTCACGGCCATCCTCGCGATCGATCCGAAGCGCGCCGATGCGCACCTGCTCCTCGGCATGGCCTACCGGATGACAGGATCGGCGGAGATGAACGGCGAGGCCCGCGCCGAGCTCGTCCAGGCGCTGGACCTCGACCCGGATCTCGTCCCCGCCCGCTTCCTCCTCGCGCAGCTCTACCTGGATCTCGGCCGTCCCGCCGGCGCCCGCGACACCTTGACGGCCGGGCTCGCGCAGCATCCGGGACAGCCGCAGATGGCGACCCTTCTCGCGGAAGCCGAGCGGCAGCTCGGCCATCCCGAGCGCGCCATGGAACTGGCCCGGCAGGCGCTGCAGGCGGACCCGTCCCTGCTCCAGGCCCGCTATTACCTCGCGCTCGCGCTCGTCGATGCCGGACGCCGCGATGATGCCATCCGCGAGCTGGAAGCGGTGGCCGCGGCCGGCGGCAATCCCGCCGACACCAACCTGGCGCTCGGCAACGCCTACCTCGACGCCGGACGGCTCGAGGCGGCGACCGCCGCCCTCGGCAAGGCGGTGGCCGCGGACCCGGCGCGCGCCGACAGCCACCTCGCCCTGGCCCGCGCCTACCGACTGCGCCGCCTGCCAGACAGGGCGCGCGCCCAGCTCGCGCTCGCCAAGCCGGCCGTTCCGGCGATCGGCATCGCGCACAATCCACTCGAAGCGGAGTTCTACATGGAGCTCGGGCTGCTCGATCTGCAGCAAGGCCGGCTGACGACCGCCGCCGGCGCGTTTCAGAGAGTCCTCGAGATCGATCCGGGGAACGAGGCCGCCGCGCGTCACCTGGAGGAGGCGCGCCGGCGGCTCCGCGCCGGCAGCCGCCCCCCCGGTGGAGGACGGCGATGACGCTGCACCGGGCCCTGCCGCTGGCGCTCCTCCTGGTGCCGGCGCTCGCGCCCTTGCAGCCGGCACAGGGTCCGGCCACCGCCGTTCCGGGGCCGCTGTTCACGGACGTCACCGCGTCGGCCCACATCGAGTTCGTCCATCAATCCGGCGCCTCAGCGGACAAGGTCATGGTCGAGACCTTCGGCTCGGGCGTCGCCTGGCTCGACGCCGACGGCGACGGCTTCATGGATCTCTATTTCGTCAACGGCGCGCCCGGCGCGCCGAATGCCTTCTATCGCAACAATCGCAAC
This sequence comes from Acidobacteriota bacterium, assembly GCA_039933435.1. GTDB lineage: Bacteria > Acidobacteriota > Vicinamibacteria > Vicinamibacterales > 2-12-FULL-66-21 > JALZOC01. The sequence goes on from JBDTOB010000087.1 coordinate 4,997, forward strand.
GGCACGTTCACCGACGTCACCACCGAGGCCGGCGTCGCCGCGGCCGGCGGCCGCGCTTATAAGACCGGCGTGGCGGTCGCGGACTACGACGGCGACGGCCGTCCCGACCTCTACGTCACCGCCTTCGGCCCGAACCTCCTCTTTCACAACAACGGCGACCACACCTTCACCGACGTCACCGCCGCGGCAGGCGTCGCCGGCGGCGCCGACGAGTGGAGCACGAGCAGCGGGTTCTTCGACTTCGATGGCGACGGCGACCTCGATCTCTTCGTCGCCAACTATGTCGACTACCGCCTGGCCGACAATCCCTACTGCGGCCTCCGCAAGGAGGGCTACCGCATGTACTGCAACCCGACGCCGTTCGACGGCACCGCCGACCGCCTCTTCCGCAACAACGGCGACGGCACCTTCACCGACGTCTCGCGCCAGGCCGGCATCGCCAATCCCGCGGGCAAGGGCCTCGGGGTCGCGTTCTGCGACATCGATCGGGACGGCGACACCGACGTCTACGTCGCCAACGACCTGGTCCGTAATTTCCTCTATCGCAACAACGGCGACGGCACGTTCACCGACATCGCCTATGCCGCGGGCGTTGGCTTCGACAGCAACGGCAAGCCGCAGGCCGGCATGGGAGTGGACTGCGCCGACCTCGATGGCAACGGCTTCCCGGACATCTTCGTCACCAACTTCGCCGACGAGCTCAACGCGCTCTACATCAACCGCGGCGACGGCACCTTCGACGACGCCTCGGCCATGCCCGGGCTCAAGTCGGGCTACCCGGCGCTGGGATTCGGCATCAAGCTCTTCGACGCCGACAACGACGGCGACCTCGACATCTACGTCACCAACGGGCACGTCATCGACAACATCCAGCTCTATCGCCCGGGCTTCTCGCACGCCCAGCGGGACCTGCTCTACGAAAACACCGGCGGCAAGTTCCGCGACATCACCGACCTGGCAGGGGCGGCCCTGCGCACGCCGCGGATCGGGCGCGGCCTGGCGGTTGCCGACTTCGACAACGACGGCGATCTCGATGTCGTGATGTCCAGTCTCGGGGAGCGGCCGGTGCTGCTGCGCAACGACACCACTCCGCGGCGCAACTGGCTCGAGATCAAGGCGGAAGGGCGGAGCAAGAACACCGCGGGGCTGGGGGCGACGGTGCGGCTGCGCACCGCGGCCGGAGTACAGACGAGGGAAATCAACAACGTCGCCAGCTACCTGAGCGCCAGCGACGTCCGCCTCCACTTCGGCCTGGCGGACGCGCCGGCGGCCGCGAGAATCGAGATCACCTGGCCGCGGGGCGCCACCCAGGTCCTGACTGACATCCCCGCCAACCAGCTGCTGATCGTCCGGGAGCCCTGATCGCAGGCGATGCCCGGCGTTGCTATTCCGCGACCACGGTCTGCTGCTGCTCGCCGAGACCGTGCACTCCGAGCCGCATCACATTGCCGGCGCGCAGGTAGACCGGCGGCTTCTGCCCGAGGCCGACGCCCGGCGGCGTGCCGGTGGAAATGATGTCCCCCGGCTGCAGGCTCATGAAGCGGCTCAGATAGCTGATCAGGTAGGGCACGCCGAAGACCAGCGTGCGCGTCGAGCCGTTCTGGTAGCGATGGCCATCCACCTCGAGCCACAGGTCGAGGGCGCCGCAGTCGGCCACTTCGTCGCGGGTGACCAGCCATGGACCGATCGGACCGAAGGTGTCGGCGCTCTTGCCCTTGACCCACTGGCCGGTGCCCTCGAGCTGAAACGCGCGCTCCGAGAGGTCGTTGACGACGCAGTAGCCGGCGACGTGGGCGAGGGCATCCGCCTCCTCCACGTACTTGGCCGGCTTGCCGATCACCACGCCGAGCTCGACTTCCCAGTCGCTCTTCTCGGAGCCGCGCGGCAGCACCACGGCGTCGTTCGGTCCGGCGATCGCCGAGGTCGCCTTCATGAAGACGATCGGCTCCTTCGGGACCGCCATGCCGGACTCGGCGGCGTGATCCGAGTAGTTCAGCCCGATGCAGATGAACTTGCCCACCCGGCCGACGCAGGGGCCGAGGCGTGGGGATCCCGGGACGCGGGGCAGCGTCGCCGGATCGATCGTGCGCAGCCGCTCGAGTGACGCCGGCAGCAAGGTGTCGCCGGCGATGTCCGGGACGACGCCCGAGAGGTCGCGCAGCATGCCGCCGCTGTCGAGCAGGCCGGGCGCTTCGTGGCCGGGGGATCCATATCGCAGAAGTTTCATATCAGCTCTCAGCTCTCAGAATCAGCTATCGCTCACAGCTGCCAGCTCACAGCTGCCAGCTCCCAGCTGCCAGCTCCCAGCTATCAGCTCCGTCAGTGCGACTCGCGCGGGACCGCGTGTCCGCGGCAGCCGACGAGGAAGTCGAGATCGGCGCCGAGGTCCGCCTGCTGGACGTGATCGATGTAGAGGCGGGCGTAGCCGCCGGGGGGCAGCGGCGGCTCCGGACTCTTCCAGGCCTGGCGACGCACCGCCAGCTCCTCGTCGCTGATGTCCAGATGCAGCCGCCGCGCCTCGACGTCGAGCTCGATCATGTCGCCATCCTGGACGAGCGCCAGCGGGCCGCCAGCGGCGGCCTCTGGCGAGACGTGGAGGACGGCGGTGCCATAGGCGGTGCCGCTCATGCGCGCGTCGGAGATCCGCACCATGTCGGTCACGCCGGTCTTCAGCACCTTCGGCGGCAGGCCCATGTTCCCGACCTCGGCCATCCCCGGGTAGCCCTTCGGACCGCAACCCTTGAGCACCAGCACGCAGTCGGCATCGACGTCGAGATCCGGATCCCCGATCCGCGACTTGTAGTGCTCGATGCTCTCGAAGACCACCGCCCGGCCGCGATGGCGCATCAGCCGCGGCGACGCCGCCGACGGCTTCAGCACCGCGCCCGAGGGAGCGAGATTGCCGCGCAGCACGACAATGCCGCCATGGGAGGCCAGCGGCTTGTCGATCGGCCGGATCACCTCGGCGTTCCAGTTCGGCGCGCTCTCGCTGTTCTCCCACAGCGTCCGGCCGTTGATGGTGGCCGCGTCGCGGTGCAGCATCCCCTGCTCGCCGAGGACGCGCAGCACCGCGGGGAGCCCGCCGGCGTAATAGAAATCCTCCATCATGAAGCGCCCCGACGGCATCAGGTCGACGATCGTCGGCACGTCGCGCCCGAGCGTATCCCAGTCCTCGAGCGTGAAGGGCACGCCAACCCGCCCGGCAATCGCCAGCAGGTGCAGCACCGCATTGGTCGAGCCGCCGACCGCGCCATTGACGCGCACGGCGTTCTCGAAGGCCTGACGGGTGAGGATGTGCGACATCCGCACGTCCTGCTCGACCAGCTCGACGATCCGCCGTCCGGCGACGTGGGCCTGCGCCAGCCGCCGCGAGTCAACCGCCGGGATGGCGGCATTGCCGGGCAGCGTCAGCCCCAGCGCCTCCACCATCACCGCCATCGTCGAGGCGGTGCCCATGACGTTGCAGGTGCCCCAGGAACGCGACATGCACGACTCGGCCTGCATGAACTCGCGCGCGCTCATCGCCCCGGCGCGGACTTCCTCGCTGAAGCGCCAGACGTCCGTCCCCGATCCGATGTCGGTGCCCCGGAACTTGCCGTTCAGCATCGTCCCGCCGGAGACGACGATGGCGGGCAGGTCGCAGCTGGCGGCGCCCATGACCAGCGAGGGTGTGGTCTTGTCGCAGCCGCAGAGCAGGACGACGCCGTCGATGGGATTGCCGCGGATGGACTCTTCGACGTCCATGCTGGCGAG
>JBDTOB010000088.1:0-8729 GCA_039933435.1 Acidobacteriota bacterium
ATCGGGGTGGTGCTCTTTGCGGCCGTGGTGCCGCTCTATGGCGACAGCCGTCTCGTGCTTGCCGCGGCAGAGGCGGCGGCGCGGCTGGCGGCCGGTGCACTCGGGCTCATCGGGATTGCCGCAAGCGCGAGCGGCAACGTGCTGACAACAACCCGCGGCGCCTTTGCCGTCACCCAGGAGTGCGTCACGACGCCGCTCATCCCCGTGTATGTGGCGGCGTCACTCGCGTATGCGGGCACGTGGACGCGGCGCGCGGCTGCGGTGGCCGCGACGGTGCCGCTCTTCATCGCCCTCGGGTCCCTGCGACTCCTGGTCGTCGCGCTGCCCGTCGCCGTCGTCGCCTCGCCGCTGTTCCTCATCCACGCCTTCTATCAACTGCTGCTGGCCGCGGTCGCGGTCGCCGGCGCCGCGGTGTGGCGGTACGGCCGATCCGGCGCGGCGGTGCGGCGCGCCGCCGCCGGCATCGCTCTCGGGGGAGTGTTCGTCTACCTCCTGGGCCTTCCCTACGGCGCGGCGATCGGGTCCGCGCTTGGAGAGGCGGCCACGCGCACCGATGCGCAGGGAGCACTCGCGCTCCTGCCCGGGTTTCAGATCGGGCTGTATCTCGCGCTGTCCGTCGCGCTGTTCACGCGCGAGCGCTGGCGAGCCGCTGCCGCGGGCGCCCTGGTGCTCGCACTCGTACAGATCGCGGCGTTCGCGGCCCTCGACTTCGCCGCACGCTACGCCGCCATGACGCCGCAGGTTCGCGACGTGCGGGCCTGGGCGCTGGCGGCGCCGATCGTCATCGTCGCGGCTCTGGTCAGCTATGCCCAGCCGCGCCGCTGAGACCGCCGCCGTCACGGGGATTGCCGTGGTCGTCATCGCCATCCTGGCGTGGCCGGTGCTGCGCGCTCCGTCGGAACGCCTCTTCGGCCTCGAACTGGTCGGGCGTCATCCCGACCCTTTCACCGTCATGGCGCAGTTCGGCGGGCCGGTGACGCCGGGCGTGTACTTCCAGCCGGCGACCGATGTGCCCGGCGCGCTGGTGGCGCGGATGACCGGTCCGGTAGCGGCCTACAACTGGATCGTGCTGCTGACGTTTCCGCTGGCGGCGGCCACCGCCTTCCTGCTGGCGCGTCACCTGCACATCCCGCCGGCGGGAGCCGCGCTGGCCGCGCTCGCGTTTGCATTCTCGCCGTTTCATCTCGCCCAGGCCGCCTATCACCCCCACATCGCCCAGACGCAGTGGCTGCCGCTCTATCTGCTCGCCCTGTTTCGAGCCGTTGACAGCCCGACCGCGAAGGCGCTGCTGACGCTCGCGGCCGCGGCCGCGGCGGTGACGCTGTCGAATTTCTACGGCGGACTGATCGCCGCGGTCGTCACGCCGGTGGCACTCGCCGGCTACTGGTGGTGCACCCGAGCGGTCCGGCCGCAGCCTGCTGTCCGGCTGCTCACCACCGTCGGGGCGCTGGTGCTGATCGCCGGCGTAGCCGCGGCGGGCGCCTGGTACGCCACGCACGGCGTCGGGAGTCTGCCCGGTGCCTACGCATTTCCCCGCAGCGATCTGTTCCTCTATAGCGCCAAGTGGTGGAGCTACCTCGTGCCGCCGGCCGCGCATCCATGGCTGGGCGCCATGGTCCAGGAACTGTGGCGGGCCGCCGGCGTCCGCGAAGGCCTGCTCGAGCAGCAGGTCAGCCTCGGCTGGGGCGTGATCGGGCTGGCGATCGTCGGCGTCGCGGCATCGGCACGCCGCGGCCGCCCTCCCCTCCTGCGCGCGGCGCCGGCGCTGGCGGCGATCGCGCTGGCCGCCCTGGTCTGCTCCCTGTCACCAGAGCGCACCGTCGGCGCGATCACCATCGTGCGACCGTCCGCCGCGCTTTACGCGCTGGTGCCGATGTTCCGCTCCTACGCGCGCTTCGGTGCCGTCGTCCAGTTGATGGCGGCCCTGCTGGCCGGGATGGGCGCCGTGCTGCTCTGGCGGTCCGGTCGAGGGAGGATTCCCTGCCTGCTGCTCGTCGGGCTGGCAGCCGCGGAGTACGCAGTGGCGCCGGCGCTGCTGTGGCGCGACGTGCTGCCGAGTGATGCCCACCGGTGGCTGGTGCGGCAGCCCGAGCGGGTGCAGGCCGTGGACTGCGCGCCCGTGACCTCCGGGTCGGCTTCGGTCGCCTGGCTGAGCGGCGGCCGGATTACGCCCGGCGCCGCCGGCATGGAGGACTGCGCGGAACCAGCACTCGCCGACAAGCTCGCGGCCGACGGCTACACGCACCTGCTGGTCCGCCGGGACACCCCGTACGGCAACTGGATGGACCAACAGCCCGCCATCGCCGGGTTCAACGCCGCGGCCCGCTTCGCCGATGCCGACGTGTTCACCGTCAACGTTCCGCCTCCTGTCGTCTACACACGGGAGATGACCGGCTTTTACCCGCGCGAGTACGACGCCGCCTGGACGTGGCGATGGATGGCCCGGACGGCATCCTGGCGCGTGCGGAACGCGAGCGCGCGGCCCGTGGCGGCGACGGTCAGCGTCGAGATGGCCACGCTTCATGGCGCCGCCAGCCTCGACGTCGCGCTTGACGGCCATGCTGTGCGGACGCTCGACGTCGCGGAAGCTCGCCACCTGGAGTGGATCGGGCCGATCCTGTTCCCACCCGGCGACCACGAGCTCACGTTCCGATCGACCGACCCGCCTGGCGTCGCCGGCGACCTCCTCGGCAACGGCGACCCGAGGCCGCTGTCGTTCCGGATCGGCGGCTGGCACTGGCATCTCGAGGAGGCGGGCCCGTGATCACCCCGCCTTCGCCCGCGGCTGAACCTGAAGCCTCGGCCTACCGCCGCTTCTGGGCGCGCGTCGGCGAGACGTTTCCAGACCTCGGCGGGGCCGCGTCCACCCGCTACTACGCCGACAACGAACGCCGGCTGTTCACCGATTACTGCCCGGCGCTGGCCGGCCTGCGCGTCTTCAAGACCGACCTCTGGGACGAAGCGCGCAACACCCGCATCCTGGCCTGGGCGGCCGATCGCGGCGCCCGGGTCTACGGCATCGACATCTCGCCGCCCACGGTCCTCCAGGCCGGCGCCGCCTTTCACAGCGCGCCGCTGCACGGCGCGGTCGCGGACGTCCGCGATATTCCCTTCCTCGATGCCAGCTTCGATGTCGTCTACTCGATGGGCACGATCGAACACTTCGATGAGACCGAGCGGGCGGTTCGCGAGATCGCGCGGGTGCTGACGCCCGGCGGCCTGGCCATCGTCGGCGTGCCGAACCGGCACGACCCCTTCCTCCGGCCGCTGATGGCCGCGGCGCTGCAGGCCGTCGGGTTGTATGCCTACGGATTCGAGAAGTCCTACAGCCGCCGCGCGCTCAGGGAGATGCTCCAGCGGGCAGGCCTGAGCATCGTCGACGAAACGGCGATCCTGTTCATCCCGGGCTGGCTCCGGATGCTCGACCTCGCGTGCCACGCGTGGTGCCGGCCGCTGTCCCGCATCACCGGCGCCTGCGTCCGGCCGTTCGTCTGGCTTGACCGCCACGTTCCCTCGGTGCGCCGGCACGGGTACCTGCTCGCCACAGTGGCGACGAAACGCTGACCCGACGGAGGTGCATTCCGGCTGGCCCGGCGCTTGCTGACACGTTCATGGCATAGTTCATTCGCTGGCCGGGTTCGCGCCCGGAGCCACGCCGTCCGGAGTGCGCATGAGCAACCACCACGGGTTCAGCAAGCAGCGAACGTCCGCCGAAGTCGAGCCGTCGATGGACGCTCGCGGCGTCGATCGTCAACCCTTCAGCCCCGCCACCGTCGGCAAAGGATCTCGGCTCAGAGGCGCCCACGTCACCCACGGGGTGTGCCCGTACTGCGCGGTGGGATGCAGTCAGCTGATCTACACCAAGGCCGGCAAGGTCATCGATATCGAGGGCAACCCCGACAGCCCGATCAACGCCGGCACGCTCTGTCCCAAGGGCGCCAACACCTTCCAGCTGTCGGTCAACCCTCATCGGAAGACGCACGTGCTCTACCGGGCGCCCTACTCGGACCACTGGGAAGAGCGGCCGCTCGACTGGGCCATGGAGCGCATCGCCCGGCGCGTCAAGGAGACGCGCGACGCGTCGTTCGTCGAGGAGCGCGACGGGGTCGTCTTGAACCATGTGACGACGATGGCGTCGCTCGGCGGCGCGACGCTGGACAACGAGGAGAATTACCTCATCAAGAAGCTGCTCAACGGCGGGCTGGGCATCGTCGGCATCGAAAACCAGGCCCGCATATGACATAGCGCGTCAGTGCCCGGTCTGGGCACCTCGTTCGGCAGGGGGGCGGCCACCGGATTCCAGCAGGATCTGCAGCACAGCGACTGCATCCTGATCATGGGGTCCAACATGGCGGAAGCGCACCCGGTAGGCTTCCGTTTTCCGATGCTGGCGCGCGAGCGCGGCGCCGACCTCATCCACGTCGATCCGCACTTCTCGCGCACCTCGGCGATGTGCACGCAGTACGTCGCCGTTCGCACCGGGACGGACATTGCCTTCCTTGGCGGGCTGATCAACTACGTACTCACGCACGAGCGCTGGTTCCGGGACTACGTGCTGGCCTACACCAATGCCGCCACGATTGTCGCGGACAGCTTCGTTGACGCCGAGAACAACGGCGGCCTGTTCAACGGCTTTCATCCCGACAGCGGCAGCTACGATCCCGGCCTGGCGGCCTGGAACTACGCGGGCGAGCCTGAAGTCTCGAAGACCCACACGCCGAAGGAGGTCAAGGCCGAGTCCTTCAGCGAGCGGATGGGGTTCATCGAGAATGTGCCGCCCCCTGCCGATCCGACACTCGAGCACCCGCGCTGTGTCCTCAACATCCTGCGGCGGCACTACGCCCGTTACACGCCCGAGATGGTGGCCTCGATCGCCGGCTGCAGCGTCGCGGACTTCGTCAAGGTTGCCGAGTCGCTCTGCCACAATTCCGGCCGCGAGCGGACGTCGGCGATCGTCTACGCGGTCGGCTGGACGCAGCACACGACCGGCGTCCAGACCATCCGCGCCGCCGGCATCCTGCAGCTGCTGCTCGGCAACATGGGCCGGCCCGGCGGCGGCATCATGGCGATGCGCGGACATGCCAGCATTCAGGGATCCACCGACATTCCGACGCTCTACGACCTGCTGCCCGGGTACATTCCGCAGCCGTCCGCGCAGCGCAATCACGCCACGCTGGCGAGCTATCTCGAGCAGGAACACGTGCCGAACGGCTACTGGGCCAACTTCCCCAAGTTCATGGTCAGCCTGTTGAAGGCGTGGTACGGCGAGAGCGCCACCGCCGCCAACGACTGGGGCTTCGGTTGGGTGCCGCGCATCGACGACAATTATTCGCAGCTGGCAACGGCGATGCGAATGGCCGACGGCAAGGTGAAGGGGTTCTTCCTGTTCGGGCAGAACCCGGCGGCGGGCGCCCCCAACGGCGCGCTCAACCGCGCCGCGCTGAAGCGGCTCGACTGGCTGGTCGTGCGCGACTGGTTCGAGATTGAAAGCGCCTGCTTCTGGAACAAGGGACCCGAACGTCCGGACCCCCGCACCATCGGGACGGAAGTGTTCTTCATGCCCGCGGCGGCGTCGCCGGAGAAGGAAGGCACCTTCACCAATACCCAGCGACTGCTGCAGTGGCACGACCGCGCGGTTGATCCGCCAGGCGACTGCCGTTCGGATCTCTCGTTCGTCTACAACCTCGGGAAGCGCCTCAAGGCGCTGTATGCGGATTCCACCAGAGCGCGCGACCAGGGGTTGCTGAATCTCACCTGGGACTACGAGCCGGACCAGCCGTTCGTACTGGCGGACGGCCAGACCAGCCGGCTCGCCGACGAACCTGACGCCCGCAAGGTGCTCAAGGAAATCAACGGCTACCGTGTCGCCGACCGCACCCAGGTCGCCGGCTTCTCGGATCTCGAGGCCGACGGGTCGACCGCCTGCGGCTGCTGGATCTACAGCGGCGTCTACCCTGCGGCGGATCGCAACCGCGCCAGCGACCGATCGCGCACGCCCGGCAATTACGTCGATCCGAACTGGGGCTTCGCCTGGCCCCACAACCGGCGCATGCTCTACAACCGCGCCTCCGCGGACCCCGAAGGCCGTCCCTGGTCCGAGCGCAAGAAGTACGTCTGGTGGGACGAGACGAATAAGAAGTGGACCGGGATGGACGAGCCCGACTTCGAGCCCGACAAGCCGCCCTCCTATCGCCCGGCGAAGGGTGCGCGCGGCATGGCCTCGATTGCGGGAAACTCCCCGTTCATCATGAAGCCCGACGGCAAGGGATGGCTCTACGCACCCGCCGGCACCAAGGACGGTCCCTTGCCGACGCACTACGAGCCGGTGGAGTCGCCGGTGCCGAATCTGCTCTACCGGCAGCAGGCCAACCCGGCGGTCGAGCGCTACGACACGCCGCTCAACCCGTGCGCGCCGCCGCTCGATCCCGCGTATCCGATCGTCGCCACCACCTATCGCCTGACCGAGCACTACCTGAGCGGCCCGATGAGCCGCTTCAACTCCTGGCTGAACGAGCTGCAGCCGGAGATGTTCGTCGAGATCAGCCACCAGCTCGCGGCCGAGCGCGGCATCGTCCATGGCGGCTGGATGGTGGTGACCAGCCCGCGCAGCGCCATCGAGGCCCGTGCCATGGTCACGCACCGCATGCAGCCCCTCACCGTCAACGGCCGGACGCTGCACCAGATCGGCATTCCCTTCCACTGGGGCTTCGCCGGCGAGACCGTCGGCGCCATCGCCAACGACCTCACGCTGGTCGTGGCGGACCCCAACGTCAGCATGCACGAGGCCAAGGCGTTCTCGTGCGAGGTCAGGGCCGGGCGCCTGCCGGAGCCCGCCGCCGCGGCCCCCGCGGACGTGGCGCGCCGCCCGACTCGCGAGCCCTCGCCCGACACGCCCGAGTCCGACCAGCCCGAGGGACAGTTCCGATGATGGATGACGTGCGCACGCTCATCGAGGCGTGGAAGATTCCCGAACCGCCGGCTCCGCACGAGGAGATGGGGTTCTTCACCGACACCACGCTCTGCATCGGCTGCAAGGCCTGCGAGGTGGCGTGCAAGCAGTGGAACCAGCTGCCCTCCGACGGCTTCGACTGGACCGGCCACAGCTACGACAACACCTCGGCGCTGTCGGGCACCACCTGGCGGCACGTCGCCTTTGTCGAGCAGATGGATCCCGGCGCCGCCGCGCCGCCGCGCTGGCTGATGATGAGCGACGTCTGCAAGCACTGCGTCCAGGCCCCCTGCCAGGAGGCCTGCCCCACCGGCTCGCTCATCTACAACGAGTTCGGCAACGTCTACGTGCAGCAGGACATCTGCAACGGCTGCGGCTACTGTGTGTCGGCCTGCCCCTTCGGCGTCATCGGCCGCGACCCCGAGGACGGGCGCGCGCACAAATGCACGCTCTGTTACGACCGGCAGAAGGACGGCCTCACGCCCGCGTGCGCGAAGAGTTGCCCGACCGAGTCGATCCAGTTCGGCCCGATCCGCGAGCTCAAGGAGAAAGCGCAGGCGCGGGTGCAAGCGCTCCAGGCGCGGGGGGAGACCGACGCGTATCTCTACGGCGCCGAGCCGACCAAGGAGTACAGCGCGCTGAACGCGTTCTTCCTCCTGAAGGACGCGCCCGGTGTCTACAACCTGCCCGAGGCGCCACAACGGCCGGCGGCGCATCTGCGCACCAACTACCTGTTCAGTTTCGGCGCGTCGATTGCCCTGACCCTCGCCTCCGCCTTGATCTTCGGCAGAGGCGCAGCCAAGTGAGCGACGATCCGCGGGAGACGAAGCCGGGCGGCGGGGCCGCGGACGGCTACTACGGCCTGCCGATGCTCAAGGAGCCGGTCTGGGGCTGGGAAGTCGCCTGGTATTTCCTGCTTGAAGGGATCAGCGCCGGGTCCTACATCCTCGCCGCGATGGCGCGGCTGGCGGGCGACGAGCGCGACGCCGACACCGTCGCCGCCGGCGACTATATCGCCCTGGCCGCGCTCATTCCCTGCCCACCGCTGCTCGTCGCGGACCTCGGACGTCCTGAGCGCTTCCACCACATGCTCCGCATCTTCAAGCCCTCGTCGCCGATGAACACCGGCGCCTGGGCGCTCAGCGCCTACTCGCTACCTGTAGGGCTCCTGGCGCTCAAGCAGTGGACCGGATCGGCCGACCCGGACTCCTCTTCCGCCCTGACGCGGACCAGCCGTTTGCTCCCCGCGGCGCCGATTGCGCTGGCCGGGCTGCCGCTTGCGCTGACGATGATCAGCTATCCGGGGGTGCTGCTGTCCACGACCAGCACGCCGGTGTGGGCGAGGACACGGCTGCTCGGAGCGCTGCTGGCGTGCAGCTCGATGAGCGCGGCCGCGGCGACGCTGTCCTTCGTCCTCGCCGTCCGCGGGCGAGGCGCGGCGCGCAGCCTGCGCCGGCTGCACCGCATCGAGCAGGTCGCCGCCGCCGCCGAGACGGCGGCGCTGGCGGGATACCTGCTCTCGTCCGGCGACGCCGCCGCGCCGCTCACCACCGGACGCTCGGCGCGGCTGTTCTGGGGGGGCGCGGTGGCGGTGGGACTGATTGGCGGCACCTTCGCCCGCGCCCTCGCGTCCGGCCGCGGCCGCTACCGCCGGCCGGCGACGATGGCCGGGGCGGTCTGCACCGTCGCCGGTGGCCTGGCGCTGAAGTGGGCGGTGGTCTACGCCGGCCGTGAGTCGGCGCGGGATCCCGCCGCCGCCCGCAGCGCGACGCGCGCCACC
>JBDTOB010000089.1:0-8663 GCA_039933435.1 Acidobacteriota bacterium
GCGCGGTGTGGGCGCTGCCGTTCGGGCGCGGGCATCGCTGGCTCGGGACGGCCGGGCCGGTCACCAACCTCCTGCTCGGCGGCTGGACGCTGAGCGGCATCAACACCATGACCTCCGGCGAGCCGGTGACGCTGCAGTACACGCCTGGGCCCGCGCTCCAGGTCTCCGGCATCCAGCAGGATTTTCGCGGCGCCAACAATTACCGCCCTAACGTCACCGGCAGCCCCTACAACGACAAGCACTCGGTGACCGCGTATCTCAGCCGCGACAACGTGCTGGTGCCGACTGACCCGACCCAGCCCTTCGGCAACGCGCCGCGCAACAGCGTCCGCGGTCCGTCGTTCTGGCAGATGGATCTGGTGGCGGCCAAGGACGTCCCGGTGCCGCTCGGCGCCGACACCCGTCTGCAGCTCCGGCTGGAGGCGTTCAACGTTCTCAATCACACCAACTTCAGGGGGCCGAACGGCAATCGCAGCAGCGGCGCCTTCGGCACGATCACGTCCACCTACGACGCCCGTCAGCTGCAGCTGGGCGTCAAGTTGATGTTCTGAGCATGATCAAAGGGATCGTCGTTCTGTTCGCCGCCGCCGCCGCGGCGCTCGCCACCGCCGCGGCCCAGACGCCGCCGGCCGCGAAAAAAGCGCTGATCGCGCATCGCGGCGCGTCGGCTTACGCTCCGGAACACACCATCGCCAGCTACACGCTGGCGACGGTGCAGAAGGCGGATTTCGTCGAGCAGGATCTGGCCGTGACCAGCGACGGCGTCCTGGTCTGCATCCACGATCTGACGCTGGAGCGGACCACCAACGTCGCGGAGGTCTTTCCCGATCGCTACAGCCGCGCGGCGCCGGGAGAGGGGCGGGCGGCCGCGCCGCCGGCCGCGGCAGCGGCGGCCGCGTCCGCAGGGGCGGCCCCGGCCCGCCGCTGGCTGGTCAACGACTTCACCCTGGCCGAGCTCAAGCGGCTCGACGCCGGAACGGGGTTCGACCCGAAGTTCGCCGGCGCCAGAATCCCCACCTTCCAGGAAGCGATCGATCTCGTCCGCGGCAAGGCGGGACTCTATCCCGAGCTCAAGGATCCGGAGTTCTACCGGCGCCGTGGCATCAGGACCGACGTGCTGCTGGCGGCGATGCTGCGGAAGAACGGCCTGGTCGCCAATCCCAAGACCCCGGTCATCATCCAGTCGTTCGACGACGCCGCGCTGCGGCAGCTGGCGCGCGACCTGCCGCAGGTCCCCCGCGTCTTCCTGGTCGAGCCGCGTGACGCCGCACGGCTCGATACGCCGGAGAAATTGAAGGAGATTGCCGGGTGGGCGTCAGGCGTGGCGCCGAACAAGGCCATCGTCGACACCATGCCCGGGCTGGTGAAGCAGGCGCACGACGCCGGCCTGACCGTGACGCTGTGGACCTTCCGGGCCTCGACCACGACCTTCCCGTCGGTCCGGGAGGAGATGGAAAAGTATCTCTACACGCTCGGGGTCGATGCGGTCTTCACCGACAACCCGGATCAGTTTCCGCGGCGCTGAGGCGGCTCGACCGGCTCGGCGGCCACCACCGTCGCGTCCGGGATGCCGTGATGCCGGCCGATGCAGAGGTCGTAGACCCAGCCGCCGAGCACGGCGCCCACCGGCGGCGCGACGACTGGAACCCACCACCAGCCGTGGCCGGCGCGGAAGACGTCGCCGCCCCAGCCGGCCAGCGCCGTGAACAGCCGCGGCCCGAAATCGCGGGCCGGGTTGATCGCGTAGCCCGAGTTGAATCCGAACGAAGCGCCGATGGCGACGACCAGCAGCCCCACCAGGATCGGCCCCTGGCCTGCCGCCGGCGGCGCGTTGCGCTTGTCCGTGAGCGCGCAGATGACGCCCATCAGTAGCGCCGTTCCGACCACCTGATCGATCACCCCGCCCGGGAACGTGCTGAGAAACCCCTGCGGGTACGTCGCCCAGATGCCGGCGGTGCCCTGCGCGCCGGCCACCTGGCGGATGCCGCCGTCGAAGGCGTTGAGCGCCTCGTAGTAGGTTCCGTAGACCACCGCGGAGGCCGCGAACGCCCCGGCCAGCTGCGCCAGCGAGTAGGGGACGACCTTCCGCCACGGAAAGCCCCGGTGCACGGCAAGCCCGATCGTCACCGCGGGGTTCAGGTGTGCGCCGGAGATGCCCCCGGCGACGTAACAGCCCATGGTCACGGCCAGGCCCCAGATGACGTTGATCGCGAGCTGGCTGCCGGCGGCGCCGCCGCTGAGCACGAACTGGGCAACGACGCCGACGCCGAAAGTGATGAGCACGAAGGTGCCGAGAAACTCGGCGAGCAATTCGCGCCAGTCGTCGTGCAACGGCTTGGACATGGACTCCTCGAGGGAACGAACGCCAGTGAGATCGGCCGTCCGCCGGCCGGGGGCTGCGGGAGTATACAGCACCCGCCCCCCGGCGCGGTCCACCCCGCGAGTTCGATTACACTGCCCTCTGCGGTCCATGCCGGGCCGCACTGACGCTGCCGGAGCCGACGTGCCTTACATCCTCGCCCTCGACCAGGGAACCACCAGCTCGCGCGCCATCGTGTTCGATCACGACGGCGCCATCGTCGCCCTCGCCCAGAAGGAGTTTCCGCAGATCTTTCCCAAGCCGGGCTGGGTCGAGCACGATCCGCGGGAGATCTGGACGTCGCAGATCTCGGTCGCGGTCGAAGCGCTCGGGCGCGCCCAGGTGCGGCCCCGCGATGTCGCCGCCATCGGCATCACCAACCAGCGCGAGACCGCGGTCGTCTGGGATCGCGAGACCGGCGAGCCGGTCAGTAACGCCATCGTCTGGCAGGATCGCCGCACCGCTGAGTTCTGCGACCGGCTCAAGGCCGACGGCCACGAGGCCATGGTGCGCGAGCGCACCGGCCTGGTCATCGATGCCTATTTCTCCGGGAGCAAGATCCGCTGGATCCTCGACCACGTCCCCGGCGCCCGCGCCCGCGCCGAAGCCGGGAAGCTGGCGTTCGGCACGGTCGACTCGTGGCTGGTCTGGAAGCTGACCAGCGGCGCGGTGCACATCACCGATGTCACCAACGCCTCGAGGACGATGCTGTTCAACATCAACACGCTGGCGTGGGACGACGAGCTGCTGGCGCTGCTCGGGGTGCCGGCCAGCATGCTCCCCGAGGTGCGGGCCTCGAGCGAGGTCTACGGGCAGGTCTCCACCAGCCTGGGGGTGGCCGAGGTGCCGATTGCCGGCATCGCCGGCGATCAGCAGTCGGCGCTCTTCGGCCAGATGTGCGTCAGCCCGGGCCTGACCAAGAACACCTACGGCACCGGCTGCTTCCTGCTGCAGAACACCGGCACCCGCCCGGTGGCGTCGGCCAACCGGCTGGTGACGACGGTGGCCTGGAAGATTGGCGATCGGACCGAGTACGCGCTCGAGGGCAGCGTCTTCATCGGCGGCGCGGTGGTGCAGTGGCTGCGCGACGGCCTCGGGCTGATTCCGCGGTCGGCCGACGTCGAGGCGCTGGCGGCGTCGGTCGAGGACAACGGCGGCGTCTATCTCGTGCCGGCCTTCGCCGGCCTGGGGGCGCCGCACTGGGATCCGTACGCGCGCGGGCTGATCGTGGGCATCACCCGCGGCACCACCTCAGGCCACGTCGCCCGCGCCGCGCTCGAGAGCATCGCCTACCAGGTGGACGATCTGCTGGAAGCGGTGTCGCGCGACTCGGGCATCCGCCTGGCGGAGCTGCGCGTCGACGGTGGCGCCTCGACCAACGACGGGTTGATGCAGTTCCAGGCCGACCTGCTCGGCGTGCCGGTGGTCCGCCCGGAAGTGACGGAGACGACCGCGCTCGGCGCCGCCTACCTCGCCGGGCTGGCGGTCGGCTTCTGGAAGTCGCCCGCGGAGATTGCCGGGCAGTGGCGCGTCGATCGCCGCTTCGAGCCGTCGATGCCGCGCAGCGACGCGGAACGCCTGCGGGAGCGGTGGCGCGAGGCCGTCGGGCGCTCGCGCGGCTGGATTGCGGCGGGCCGCGAGGCATGAGCGAGCCGGGCCTGTTCTCCCGGGCCGGGATGCTCGAGCGCTGGCGCAGCCACCAGGGCGCCTGGGACTTCGTCATCGTCGGCGGCGGCGCCACCGGGGTGGGCATCGCCGTGGACGCCGCCTCGCGCGGGTATTCGGCGCTGCTGCTCGAGCAGAGCGACTTCGGCAAGGGGACGTCGAGCCGCAGCACCAAGCTGGTGCACGGCGGCGTCCGCTACCTCGAGCAGGGCAACATCTCGCTGGTGATGGAGGCGCTCAAGGAGCGCGGCATGCTGCGCAGCAATGCGCCGCACCTGGTCACCAACCTGCCGTTCGTGGTTCCCAATTATGACTGGTGGGAGACGCCCTTCTACGGCATCGGCTTGAAGGTCTACAACCTGCTCGCCGGCAAGTACGGGTTCGGCGACTCGTCGATCCTGTCGCGCGAGGAGACCCTGCGGCGGCTGCCGACGATCAGAACCGACGGTCTGCGCGGCGGCGTCGTCTATTACGACGGCCAGTTCGACGACACCCGGCTGCTGATCAATCTTGTCCAGACGGCGGTCGAGCAGGGCGCGGCGCTGCTCAATTACGCGCCGGTGACCGCGCTGACGCGGGCCGCCGACGGCACGGTCGACGGCGTGGTGGCGCGGGATCTGGAGAGCGGCGACGAGATCCATGCCGCGGCGCGGGTCGTCATCAACGCCACCGGCCCGTTCGCCGACAGCGTCCGGCGGCTGGCGGACCCGGAGGCCGCATCTATCATCGCGCCGAGCCAGGGCATCCATCTGGTGTTCGACCGCTCGTTTCTCCCGGGCGACTCCGCGATCATGGTGCCGCACACCAAGGACGGCCGGGTGATGTTCGCCATCCCCTGGCACGGTCATACCGTCGTTGGCACGACCGACACCCCGATCGAGACGTCGGTGCTCGAGCCGAGGGCGCTCGAGAGCGAGGTGGCGTTCGTGCTGGAGACCGCCGGCCTCTATCTCCACAAGGCGCCGACGCGCGCCGACGTCCTCAGCGTCTTCGCCGGCATCCGTCCGCTGGTGCGTGCGGGCGACAGCCGGCTGACCGCGGCGCTGTCGCGCGACCACACCATCCACATCGATCCGTCTGGACTGCTGACCACGGCGGGCGGCAAGTGGACGACCTACCGCCACATGGCGGAGGATACGGTCGATCAGGCCGCGGAGTTCGGCCGCCTTCCCGAGCGTCCGTGCGTGACCCGCGAGCTCGCCATTCACGGCTTTGCGGCGCCGGCCGGCGAGCGCGACATCTGGAGCCTCTACGGCGCCGACGCCGCCCGCATTCGTGCGCTCGAGAGCGAGGATGCGGCGCTGGCGGCGCCGCTCGACGCGGCGCTGCCGTGCACGGGATCGCAGGTGGTGTGGGCGGCGCGGATGGAGTTCGCGCGCACGGTCGAGGACGTGCTCGCCCGCCGCTGCCGCGCGCTCTTCCTCAACGCCGCCGCGGCGATCCGCATGGCGCCGGCGGTGTCGGCGCTGCTGGCCCGCGAGCTCGGGCGATCGGAGGCGTGGGCCCGCACCCAGGTCGAAGAGTTCGAGCGCCTCGGTGCCGGTTATTTGCTGCCGCAGCGTCAATAGCCAAGCGAGGGCCCCGGATCTGCCGGGGAGTCAGTAGAGCTTTGGCAGGTGAGGGCGTGTGTCCGCCGTTCAAACGAAAAGGTCGTCCGAAACAGGCGGCCTTCTCAAGCCGATTCAAATCCGAGTATCGCATTTTCTTTTCTGGCGGCGGTCGTCGATACGCAGGCCGCTCCTTCGCAGGAGCGTCGTCCTCAGGCAGTGCCTGCCAGATAACGGAACTTGTTCTCCAACCGGTACATGCCCGAGGCAGTGCGGAACGGTTCCAACGCGCGAATCGTGGCCTCTCGTACTCGCTCTTGGCCAGACGTTTGAATTGCGAGAACGGCCGGTCCGGCCGACAACAGTCCCCGCAACGCCGTCTCCAGGTTCGGATAGATCCATGGACACGATACGTCTTCCGGGTCGCCAGGCTTCAAGCCCGCGTCCGTAGCGAGCGTGCGAAGGACGTTGGGGTCGGACAACGCAAACGGACCGGGCGCTCCGGGCGGTGGGGATGGGAGTAGAGGACGCAGCGCTGCCAAGTAGGCTGCAGCCTGACAATCTTCGGGCGCGCCCCAAACTGCGACCACAACGAAGGCGCCCGGACGCGCCACCCGCTTGGCTTCGGCCAGCGCCTGAAGTGGGCGGGCGGCATATTGGAACGAGTTGAAACCCGTCACGACGTCGAAGGCGGCGTCCTCAAAGGGAAGTTGTTCCATCTCGCCCACGCGCAGATCGGCGGTAGGCACACGCTGACGCGCGACGGCGAGCAACGGCTCAGTCGCGTCGAGCCCGGCGACCTCAGCGCCGCGTGTTGCCCCGAGGTGGCACGCCAGTCCTGCACCACACCCGACGTCGAGAAACCGCGTCCCAGAACCCACGTTGGTGCGGTCGAGCACCCGCTCAAAAAGAGGGCGCGCAGTGCCTTCCTGCACCTCAGCCCAATCGCGAACCCGAGTTCCCCACAAGGCTCCTTGAACCGCCGCTGATCCTCCGGCCATGTCGCACCTCCATGCGGAGCCGCGATTGTAACGCGCGCTGGCCTCCGAACGTTTGGTGTGGTCGCCAGCCAGGCCGGTAACCCCATCGCATGGCTACCGATTCTGAGCCCGATGCCGCCATGGATGTTGAAGAGCGTCCGCCACGTGGTGCCGCAACTCGTTGGCAAAGACAAACACGCCCAGGGACGGCCATATCGTCTCCGAGCCGCGCCACCCCTACTGCGCGCGACCGAACGTCCAGCCACTCTCCGCCGCCAGGTACGCGAACATCGCGAACGCGGCGACGTTCTGGCGCATCGCCACGCGGTCGATTTTGTCGAGCGTGTCGTCGGCCGTGTGGTGGTAGTCGAAGGCCGCCGAGGCGTCCTGCGTCAGCTCCATGCCAGGCACGCCCGTCGCCAGCAACGGCTGGATGTCTTCGCCGCCGGCGCCGTCGTTCGGCCCGGACAGGATGCCGAGCGGCGCCAGGGCGCGTGCGATCGCGGCCGCCTCGCGCTGCCGGCCCGGGCCGAACTGGGTGCGGATGCGCCAGATCCGGCCGGCGCCATGGTCGGCTTCGGCCGCGACGACGTGCCGCTCGGCGCCGTGCCGCCGGATGTAGTCCTGCCCCGGCACCGGCAGTGTCTCCTCGGCTCCATCGAGGAAGATGCGGATGGTGCGGCGCGGCGGCTGCGGCAGCTCCCGGATCAGCGCCGCGGCGGCGGCAAGCACGGCGACGCCGAAACCATCGTCGGTCGCTCCCTGGCCGAGATCCCAGGAATCCAGATGCGCGGCCAGCAGCACGATCTCGTCGGGACGCTCACGGCCGGGAACCTCCGCGATGACGCTGCCCGACGGCGCGCGCTCGCGCATCTCCGCCTCGATCTCGAGCCGTACGCGCACCGGGCCGCGCTCCAGCAGGCGCGCCAGCACGTCCGCATCGGGCGGCGCGAGCGCGGCCGCCGGCAGGCTGACCCCGTCCGGCTGACGCGCGTCACCGCCCTGATGCGCCTGGCGATTGCTGTTGGTGCCGACCGAGCGGATGAGACACGCCACGCCACCCTTCCGCTGCGTGGGGGGCGCACAGCGACCGCGTCTGGGTACGGCCGCCCGGTACCCCTCGCCGGTCTCGGTGCGCACCATGCCTTCGTCGATGAACACCATGCGTCCTCGCACGGCGTCGGCCGGCGCGGCCTCGAACGTGGCGAGATCCGGAAACCGCACCACTTCGGCCTCGATCCCGCCCGGCGGCGTGGACGGAGATCCGGCGAGTGCCGCGACGACCAGCGGCTGCGGCGACGGCGAGACGATGGCCGCGCGCTGGCGCGTCGCCTGCCAGAACGGGACCTCGAACGGCTCGATCCGCACGTTCTCGAGGTTGAGGGCGCGGAGCATCAGGACCGCCCAGTCGCGCGCCCGCGCTTCGGCGTCGGAGCCCGCCAGGCGCGGGCCCACCTCGGTGACCAGGCGCGTCACGATGTCATAGCCGCGATCGCTGGCGAGCGCGGCCTGCCGCAGGTGATCGAGGGTGCGCTGGATGTCGGGCGCGATCGGCGTCGGCGCCGGGGGCGTCTGGGCAAGAGCCGCCGTGATGACGATCACGGGCGGAATCAGGAGCGTCGTGACGAGCGTTCTAACAGCCACTCGAGGCCTCCAGCTGCGGCCATCCCTGACAGGGAAACGACAGGCCGCATTAGGCGACATAATCGGGGATTCTCAGACCTTGCCCCCTGCTGGACAGCGGTACATTGGCCCCGCAGCGTCCCGCACCGGAGGATTATAGGCCCGTCGAGATCTCTCGAGCGATACCAGGCGGCAGAGATGAGACGCTGGCCCCGGCGCCGGGCAGGCCTCCGGCCGCCGCGGCTCGCCGCCGCGTGGGCATCTCACCAGGTCAAGGCGTCGGCGTCGGGCAGGGCTGACGTCGGTGGCGACCGAGCGGGCAGGAGGCCGGCATCTCGCTCTTCAGCCCGAGATGGCGCAGGATGCGGGTGATCACCGCAGTCTGCTCGATGAGAGCGATCAACTGGAGTCGGCCACCGCACCGTCCGCCCGCGAGCACATCAAACGCGAACGTCCGGCGCATCAACTCGGCCCAACGCAGACCGCGTA
>JBDTOB010000090.1:0-8595 GCA_039933435.1 Acidobacteriota bacterium
GGGCATGCACCCACCCGAGTACGACGTCAGGACACTCGGGGAGTGCCTCGTCGATTCGCCCCTCGGCCTGCCGGTCTCGGCAGGCGCCGGTGTCGCCGGCTACGTCAAGGACTCGGTTCGCATCGGCGTCAGCATCGAGCAGACGCCGGACGGCTCGCCCACCACCGCGACGCTCGAGAAGGCCGGCGCCCGCGAGCAGATTTACTTCCGCCCCGGCTATACCCGCGCCGCGATCGTCACCTGCGGCGGACTGTCGCCGGGGTTGAACAACGTCATCCGCTCGCTCTTCCTGCAGTTGTACTACCGCTACGGCGTCCGCACCGTTCTCGGCCTGCGCAACGGCTACCGCGCGCTCAGCCCCAAGTACGGCTACAAGGCGATGGCCCTGACCCCGGAGGTCGTCGATCGGATCCACCGCATCCCGGGGACCATCCTCGGCACCTCGCGCGGCAAGGAGGATCCGGTCGTCGCCGTGGACACGCTCGATCGCGAAGGCATCAACATCCTGTTCGTGATCGGCGGCGACGGCTCGCTCAAGGGGGCGCACCGGATCTGGGAAGAGGCCGACCGCCGCGGGCTGAAGATTGCCGTGGTCGGCGTGCCCAAGACGATCGACAACGACATCAACTACGTCTACAAGACCTTCGGCTTCGACACCGCGGTGGAGCAGGCGACCCGGGTGCTCGACTGCGCGCACGCCGAGGCCCGCAGCCACCCGCACGGGGTCGGGCTGGTGAAGATCATGGGGCGCGATTCCGGTTTCGTGGTGGCGTTTGCGGCGCTGGCGAGCCGCGACGTCAACTTCGCGCTGATTCCCGAAGTGCCGTTCGAGCTCGAAGGGGAGCGCGGCCTGCTGCGGCGGCTGCACGAACGGCTGGAGTCGCGCGACCACGCGCTCATTGCCGTGGCGGAAGGGGCCGGCCAGTCGCTGATCGGATCGGAGAGCGACGCCGTGGACGCCTCCGGCAACCCGCGTCCGCTCGACATCGGCGTCTTCCTGCGCGACCAGATCGGCGCCTACTTCGACCGGCAGCACATCGAAGTGAATCTCAAGTACATCGACCCGAGCTACACGCTGCGCAGCGTCCTTCCCAATGCCAACGACAGCATCTATTGCGACAACCTGAGCCGCTACGCGGTGCACGCGGCGATGGCCGGCAAGACCGACATGGTCATCGGCCTGTGGCACAACGTCTTCACCCACGTGCCGATGGCGTTGGCGATCGCGCAGCGCAAGATGATCAATCCCGGAAGCACGCTGTGGCTGAGTGTGCTCGAGGCCACCGGCCAGCCCCGCGACCTGTGCTGATTCCGCCGAGAGACCCGACGCCTGCGCGGTGAGCCGGGACCGGCGCCCCGTGCGATAATCCGCGCCATGCGCCACCTCTTCCCGCCGCTCGGCGTCTCGGTCCTGGCCGCCGCGTCGATACTCGCGGCGCCGCGGCCCGTTGCCGCCCAGCGCGGACCTGCGTCGGAAACCCTTCGGCCGGCGGCCTCCCCGCTGGGTGCGTTCGAGAGCCATGGCGACGTCGGCGCCCCGAAGATCGCCGGCAGCGCCGCCTACAACCCGCTCTCGCAGGACTATGCGCTGTCGGCCGCCGGCGCGAACATGTGGGCGACCCGAGACGAGTTCCAGTTCGTCTGGCGGCCGATGACCGGGGACTTCTTCCTGCAGAGCCGCGTCCAGTTCCTCGGCCAGGGGACCGACCCGCATCGCAAGGCCGGTCTGATCATCCGCCCGAGCCAGGATGCCGATGCCCCCTACGTCGACGCCGTCGTCCACGGTGATGGCCTTACCTCGCTGCAATACCGGCTGACCAAGGGAGGCGTGACGGCGGAGAAGGCGCTGCCGTTCAAGGGGGCCGACATCCTGCAGATCGAACGCCGCGGCCGGAGCTTCATTGTCTCGGCGGCGAAGTTCGGCGAGCCGTTCACCAGCGTCGAGCTGCCGGACCTCGATCTCGGCGACGCGGTGCTTGCCGGCCTGGCGCTCTGCTCGCACAACCCGGACGTCGTCGAACACGCGGTGTTCAGCGGCGTGCGGATCGTCCGGCCGGCCAAGGACACCTTCGTCCCCTACCGCGATTTCATCGGCAGCGTGCTCGAGGTCCTCGACCTGCGCAGTGGCCAGCGCCGCATCCTGGCGCAGTCGGATCGCCCCTTCGAGGCGCCCAACTGGACGCGGGACGGCAGTGCCCTGATTCTCAATCGCAGCGGCCGCGCCGAAGGATGGGGCACGCTGCTGCGGTTCGACCTCGCCACCCGCCAGGAGACCACCATCGATACCGGGACCGCCAACCGCAACAACAACGATCACGTCCTGTCGTTCGACGGCACCATGCTGGCGATCAGCGATCAGAGCCAGGCGGCGTCCGGCGGCCACTCCTCGGTGCACGTCCTGCCGGCCGGCGGCGGCGCGCCGAAACGGATCACCACGCTGTCGCCGTCGTATGCCCACGGGTGGTCGCCCGACGGCAAATGGATCGTGTTCACCGGCGGCCGCGACAACGAGTTCGACATCTACCGCATCGCCGCGGACGGCAGCGGCGCCGAGCAGAAGCTGACCGACGTCAAGGGGTTGGACGATGGTCCCGAGTACACGCCCGACGGCCACTACATCTACTTCAACTCGGCGCGGAGCGGGACGATGCAGATCTGGCGGATGAAGGCCGACGGCAGCGATCCGGAGCAGGTCACGAACGACGAGTACAACAACTGGTTTCCTCACATCTCTCCCGACGGCCAGTCGATCGCGATCATCAGTTTCCCGAAGGACGTCAGCCCCACCGAGCACCCGTATTACCAGCGGGTCTACCTGCGCCTTCTCCCGACCGCGGGCGGGGCGCCGACGATCGTGGCCTACGTCTATGGCGGCCAGGGCACCATCAATGTGCCGTCGTGGTCCCCAGACAGCCAGATGCTGGCGTTCGTCAGCAACAGCGACAAATACTGACGGCGGCTGCTCCGGTCCCTCTCCCGGCGCCCTCGCTGCGCCGCCGCAGACAACCGCGGCATCAAGGGCGTGTACAATCGCCATCCTGTATGAGCATGTTCTCCGGCCGCGCCCGCCTGCCTGTCGCCATCCTGCTGCTTGGCTGCCTTGCCGGCTGCGGTCTCGGGCAGAATCTTCAGGTCACCTCGCTCCAGCTGGGCAAGTCGTTGAACTCGGACGGCACCGTCGCCACCCATACGACCAGGTTTGGCCCCGCCGACACCATCTACCTGTCCGTCCTCACGAGTGGTGCGGGCCATGGCGTGATTGGCGTGCGCTGGACCTACGCCGGACAGACGATGGGGGAGCCGAAGAAGCAGGTCTCGTACAGGGACGTCGCCGCAACCGAGTTCCACCTGCAGAGCGCCGGCGGCTTTCCGGTTGGCGACTACACGGTCGAGGCGTTTTTCGACGATCGCCCGGTCGGCACCAAGGAATTCCGGGTGGAGTAGTCCTGCGTGGCGCGCCGCCGGTGTTCGCGGCCGACGACTGGCAGCGGGTGGATCAAGCCGGATCGAGCGGGACCCCTCACTCGATGAATGCGACAGCGATCGCGCGATGCGTTGAGGAGAGGTTCAGGGCGCCTGGGTGGACGCGCTTGCCGCGGGCGTGCCGCCGGCCGGCACGATCTGGATGCCGTTGACCGGGGCTCGCAGGGTGGGATTGCTTCCCGCGAGAGGCGTCGCTGTCAGCGTGAAGTCCGTCCCGTCAACAGTGAATGCGACGTAGTTACCGGCGCCCTCGTCGGCTGGCGTCAGCGCGGCCGCGAAGTTGGTGTTCGCCGTGTCGGTGAGCCTGCGGGTGGTCGTGGTCAGCCCGGGACCGCTGATGGTGTATGCGGCGCTGCGGGTGTAGCTGCGATTGTCGCCGTCGGCGTACACGTAGACGTCGTAGACGCGGCGCGGCAGGCCCGACACGGTCACGGTGGTCGTCGACGCGCTGGTCGTATCGAGATAGCCCTTCATCATCCGGCGGTTGCCCGGCTGGTCGGTGACGGGGGTCATCCAGGTGGCGGCGGCGCTCCACGTCAGGCTGGCGCCCGAAGGGGCGCCGGATGCGTCAGCCAGCGCCAGTGGACTGGTGCGCGTCGCACCGGCGGCATTGTTCCAGTGCGACGCCGGGCTCACGCCCGCCGTCTCGTCTGCCGCCATACCCGCTGCCGCCGTGCCGACGAAGTTGACGCCGACGGCCGCAGGAGGCATCTCCGGCGGTGCCGGAGGGCCGGGGGGCGGATCCCCCGGATCGTCGGGCGGCTCCGCGGGCGCCACCGGAACGATCTGGATGCCGTTGATGGCGGCGCGACGCGTCGCGGTCGAGGCGGCGCCGGGAGACGCGGTGATGGTGAAGCCGCTCGCGGTGACACTGAACTTGACGTAGTTGCCCTTCGAGTCGCTGGCCTGCGTGAAGACGGCGTTGAAGTCGGCATTCGCCGCGTCGGTCAGACCGACGGTGGCGGGCGCGATTCCGGGTGCGCTGATGGTGTAGGACGCGGCGCGGGTGTAGCTGCGGTTGTCGCCGTCGGCATAGACGTAGACGTCATACGCCCGCGACGCCAGACCCGCGACGGTCACCGTCGTCGAGGGCCCCGGGCTGTCGAGATACCCCTTCATCATGCGCCGGTCGCTCGGCTGATCGCCGATCCGGGTCATCCAGGTATTGCTGGCGGCCCACGTGACCGTGGCTCCAGAGGGCGCGCCCGACGCGTCGGCCAGACCGAGCGGGACGCTGCGCGCGGCACCGACCGCGCTGTTCCAATGAGATTGCGCGACGACGCCGGCGATCTCGTCCGGCGCCATGCGGGCCGGGCTGCTGCCGACGAAGTCGATGCCAATCGAGCCATGGCCGGCGGCTGTCGAGTTGACGTTCACGACCACGAGGCTGGCGTCCTGCGCGTGCGCGCTTGCGGCGGTGACCGTGACCCAGAAGCTGCCCCCCTCCGGCGCGTTTGGGGGAGCCGTGACCGTCATGATCGCTGTGCCGGGGGCGGACAGCGACTGCGGGCTGAAGACGACCGTCGTGCCCGCAGGCTGGCCGCTGGCATTGAGGTTCACCGCTTCGCTGAAGCCCGCGGCCGCGCCAACCGTGATCTGGAAACTGTCGCTGCTCCCGGGTGCGATCGTCCGGCCTCCCGGCGCGACACTGACGGTGAGCTCCGCCGGCAGCAGTCCGTAAACCGCAACCGCGTCGTCCTGGTTGGGCAGGTAGACCCTGCCGTTCGCCACCACCGGGGGGACGAACTTGGCGAGCGTGCCGACGCGGTCACGCGCGGCATTCTGCTCGCTGCTCCAGATTTCGTCGAGCGTCTCGGCGCTGAACGCCCGGAGAATTCCCGCCGCGGGCCCGTGAAGGGCATTCTGACTCGTGGGCATCGACGCCCAGACGATACCGGTTCCGGCGTTCGAGCCGTCGGCCGAGACCGTCAGCGATCCGCCCGGGTGGCCCGGCGAGACCGTGTTGCCCTGCGCGTAGGGAATGGTGCGCAGGCGGCCGTTGCTCAGGCTGTACGCCTTGAGCACGTCGTCTTCCGGCCAGTTGTAGACGAGGGGGCCGGCCGCGGGCGAGTCCCAGTAGACCGGACCGCCCATGACATGCCCGCCGGTGACCGGCAGCTGCTGGACAATCTGCGCGTCCTTCGCCACTTTGTGTCCCAGGTTGGCGGAGTCGAGCAGATAGAGCACCCCTTCCTTGCCCCCGCCCAGCAGCAGGGTGGTGCCGGGAAGCAGCGTGAACCCCGAGCCGCTCAGGTCGTCGTCGTCCATCGTCAGCCGCGCCTCGTTCGCGGGCGTGAAGTAATCGACGAGGGTCACCCGGTTGGGCTGACGCTGAACTTCAGCAGCGAACTGCCGAAGTTGCGCGTGCCGTCCCAGAGCCCGTTGCCGGTGGCCACGTAGGCGTTGCCCGCGGCATCGACGGTTGGCGCGCGGCCGCCCTGCCAGATGCCGCCGAGATAGGCGTCAGGCGTCACCGCGACGATCCCCACCCGTGCCAGCGTCGCGGCGTCGAAGCCCATGATCCACCCGTGGCTCGGGGTGACGTCTTCGTGGGCCCCCCAGCAGACGACGACCACGCCGTTGGTCAGGGCGAGTCCGGCCCGTTGGATCTGGACTTTCGGGTCAAAGGTGATGATCCGGCCGGCTGGGCCGATCTTGGAATCCGGCGACGTGCCGTCCACCGACCCGCCGATCACCACGGGGCTTCCCGGTCGTTCGGCGCCAGTGGCGACATCCAGCGCGTGCAGCCGCTGCAGGTAGGCGCCGTCCTCTTTGGTTCGCGCGACCAGATACAGCGTGCCGGTCGCCGGGTCGATGACCGGGGTGCTCTGGATCCCCACCGTGGTGAGCACGTTGAGATTGGGAGCGGTGATGTCGGTAATCGGAATCGCGGCCACGAGAGGGGGATTGGTGAAGTCCTTCACCCAGAGGGGCGTGGGAGAGGGGCTGTCGGCATCGAAGGCATACAGCTTGTCGCTCATGGTCGCGACGTAGAGGATGTTGTGAAGGCTGCCGTTGATCGTGACGGCTGACATGTACAGCGGTTGGGCGTAGACCGCGCCCTCGACCGGGTAGGCGTAGAGCTGCCCGAACTGCGCGGTCGTGACGCGGGCGACGGTGAGCGTCCTCTCCGCGAGGTTCGCCCCGGTCCGCTGTGGGTCGTAGCGGTTGGTGAGGACGTTGATTTGCGCCTGCAGCAGGATCGGTGCGGCGATCGCGATGAGGATCCATGCCGCCGCGGAAGACGCCAGCCGTCGTCTGAGGCCGGCGCCGACGCACCGGTCCGTGCCCAAGCCAAGTCCCATGATGCCGCCCCTTGTCGCAGGCCCCGGCTTGCTGGGGCCGCGCGACATACAGAATCGTCACGAACTACGATGAAAAACCGCCGAGTGACCAATGGTAGAGCCAGAAACGTACCAGCTCAGCGTTTGCGCCGGTGAAACGGGCGGAATATTTGGAGACAGGCTGTGTTTTACACCATATTCACCTCCGGGGATGCACCGGCGGCCAGCATGCGCAGGCGCACAGGGGGCTGGAACCGGGGGAGCCATGGCATCGGGCGAGTGGCTTATAGTTCCCATTAACGAGACTGCGGGACTCAGGAAGGGAATCGCGTGACGATGAAACGGATGGCGCTGGCCGCACTCTGCGGCGTGTGGTTGACGGGTGGAGCGGCCCAGGCGCAGGTATCGGGCCTCAGTGCTCCCCCCATCAAGGCAACAATCGATCAACTCGGGTGGATTGCCGGGGCGTGGACCGGAGCGCTGGGCGACCGGACGATCGAGCAGCACTGGAGCGCGCCGCTTGGCGGGTCCATCATTGCCATGTATCGCAGCATCCAGAACGACCGCGCCACCCTCTACGAACTGCTGGCGATCGAACAGGAAGGCGAGGGCCTGGTGCTGCGCATCAAGCACTTCGCGCCGGGACCGGGCCTGGTCGGGCAGGAGGCCAAAGACGAGTCGATGAATCACTCGCTCGTCAGTCTCGACGGGCGGATGGCGGTCTTCGAGGCGGCAGCCGCAGGGGGACCGTTGCGGGTCACGTTCCGGAGCCCTGACCCTGGGACGTTGAACATCACCGTGGCACGCCAGCGCAACGGGGTGCCGGTCGCCACCGAGTTCAAATACACGCGGATGACGCCGTAGACGACGCCCGGCGCCGCGGCACATCCGCGGCGAGTCACCTCGCCGGCGGGCGCGTTTCGTTCCAGTAGATTTTGACGTTGTGCGTCGCCCGGCCGGAGGCGACGATGTCGGGCCGGCGGTCGCCGTTGAGGTCGGCGATCGCGAGATCCTCGGTCGCCATCCCGGCGTCGTCGATCATCACTTTCGAGCGCAGCGCGCCGTCTCGATCGACGGTATAGACGGCAACGCCGGGCTTGCCGTCGCGCCATCCCACCGCCAGTTCGTCGTTCCCGTCACCATCGAAGTCTGCCCATCCGAGTGCGTGGCCGCCGGTGAGCGCCGACTCGATGACGCTCCGCTTCCACAGGCCCGGCTGCTCCGCATAGATCACGACCGACGCGCCGTGCCAGGGTTCGACGGTGGCGAGCATCCGCCGGCCAGCGACCCGTCCCATCTTGATCTCCCCGGGGGCGCCTTCGCCGATCAGGGTACGCGTAAAGCCGCCGCCCGAACGCCGTTTCAGAAGGTTGAGCCCTTCGCGGCTGGCCGTCAGAATCTCATCCTGCGGATCGCCGTCCATGTTGGCGGGCAGGAAGTTGTGGACGATATGGAGCGTATCGTCGGCCACCTCCATCGGCCAGGGATCGCTGGCGGGATTGGCCGGCGGCCGGAAGATGAGGATCCGCGATCCCTGACCCTGCCACTCGGGACCGCCGGTGCCGCGGCCATGCAGCGGCGCCGCGACCAGCTCGCTGGCGCCGTCGCCATCGACGTCGGCCCAGCGGATCCGGTGCAGGGTCGGTTCCTCGGCAATCGGATGGAGCGCCCAGGGTGCACCGACGCCGGGCCCGGTGCGCCCCACCCACTGCAGGGTACCGCCCGTCGTGGTGTTGGTGGGCTGCCACCCGGCGGCAAGCGCCACGTCGAGGCGCCCGTCGCGGTCGATGTCGTACAGCGCCAGGGCGACGTTGTCCCGTGCCGTCAC
>JBDTOB010000091.1:0-8575 GCA_039933435.1 Acidobacteriota bacterium
AGGGGTGGAATATCAAGTAGAGGTTCCGGGTTCGGGGTTCCGGGTTCAGGGTTCAGGGTTCCCGGGCCGAAGCGAAGCTCGAACCCCGAACCTGAACCCCGAACCCCGAACCCCGAACCCGGAACCCGGAACCTCCGTTATAGCCCGCCGCCGCGGATGTCGTCGAGGATCTCGGCGACACACGTGAACCCGGTGTTGGCCGCGGGCACGCCGGCGTAGACCGCGGTCTGCAGGAGCACTTCCTCGAGATCGCAGAGCTCGAGCTCCCGCGCCAGCCCGGCGCGCGCGTGCAGGCGGAACTCCTCCCAGCGGCCGAGCGCCGCGGTGATCGCCAGCGCCAGCAGCCGCCGTGTCCGGACGTCGAGCCCGGGCCGGCTCCAGATCGCGCCCCACGCGTACTCGGTGATCAGCGCCTGAAAGTCGCGCGTCAAGGGGGTCGCCGCGGCGGCGGCACGGTCCACATGCGCGTCGCCGAGCACGGCGCGGCGGACGCGGTCGCCGGCCTCGGCCCGCGACGGGGACGGCGGCAGCAGGAACTCGGCCAGCGCCGCGGAGAACATCCGCGGCGCCTCGATATTCGAGAGGTGCCCGGCGTCGAGGTGCACCGTGCGGGCGCCGGGAATCCGCTCGGCGAGCATCCGGCTGTGCGTCGCCCACGGCATCGAGACGTCGAGATCGCCGCTGACGACGAGCACCGGCCGGGTAATGCGCGGCAGCGCCGCCCTCTCGTCGAAGTCGCGCAGCGCGGCACAGCAGGCCGCATAGCCGGACGGATCGGTGGCGAGCAGCGTTCGCCGCGCCGACTGCACGGCAGGCGTCGGCGCCGCCAGGACGCCGGCGGAAAAATACCGGGCCATCGCGATCTCGACGACCGCGGCAACGCCACCGCCGAGGACGGCCCGCCGCCGCGTCTCCATGGCCTCCGCATCGGGCCGCGGGGAGGTATTGGCGAGCACCACGGCGGAAAGCCGCTCCGGCACCCGGGCGCAGAGGCGCATGCCGATCATCCCGCCGAGCGACAGGCCGCAGAAGGCGAATGGCCCGATCCCGAGGGCGTCGGCCAGCGCCAGCGCATCATCGGCCAGCTGATCGACGGTGTAGTCCCCGGGCGTGACCCCGGAGGCGCCGTGGCCGCGGAGGTCGTAGCGCAGCAGGCGGAAGTGCGGCGCCAGGTCGGCGACCTGCGCGTCCCACATGCCGTGATCCTGGCCGAGGGAATGCGACAGCATCAGGACCGGACGATCGTCGGCCCCCTGCAGCCGGTAGAAGCACGTGGTGTCACGAAGGGTGAGGAGTGGCATGTTCGCTCCGGCGGTCAGGCATCCGCGAGCAGGCGCCGCCGCAGTGTCTCGGCGACGCCGAGGTAGGCGTCGGGATGATCGAGCGACGACAGCTCGTCCGCCGTCACGGCAGCGGCGACGCGCGGGTCATCGCCGAGAGCGGCGGAGAGTGTGCGGCCGGTCTGCGCCGACTGCAGCGCCGCGCCGGAGACGAGCGCTCGTGCCGCATCGCGCCCGAGGGCGCGGGTCAGCAGCAGAACGGCGCGCTCGGCCAGCACCGTTCCGCGCGTCGCCTTGAGGTTGGCGGCCATGCGGGCGGCATCGACCTGGAGCGCCTCCACGGTTCCCGCCAGCGCGGCGAGCGCCGCGCCGGTCGCCTGCAACAGCGCCGCGACAGTGGGCAGCTCCGCTTGCCCGCCGCCCAGCCCGCGTTCGTGCTGCTGGACCATGCCCGACAGGAACGCCGCCACCAGGGCCGGGACACGGGTGGCCGCGGCAAGCACGACCGCGCAGCCCGCCGGGTTGCGCTTCTGCGGCATGCTCGACGATCCCCCGCCGGGCTCGGAGACCTCGCCGACTTCCCGTTGCATCAGCAGGGCAATGTCGGTGGCGATCTTGCCGAGGGTGCCGGTGTAAATCCCGCACGCCGCGACCAGCGCCGCCAGGCGGTCGCGGTGCGCGTGCCACGGGGCATCCGGCACCGGCAGCCCGAGCTCGCGCCCGAGCTCCGCGGAGACGTCGAGGCCGCGCCCTCCCAGCGCCGCCAGCGTGCCGGAGGCGCCGCCGAACTCCAGAACCAGCGCCTCGTCGAACGACGCCTCGACCCGCGCCCAGCCGCGGGCGCAGGCCGCGTACCACGCCGCCGCCTTGAGGCCGAAGGTCACCGGTGTGGCCGGCTGCAGCAGCGTTCGTCCGATCATCGTGCTGGCCGCATACCGGTTCGACAGCGACCGCAGCGCCGCCAGCATCCGTTTGTGATCGGCCTGCAGGAGGGCGCGGACCCGCGCCAGCAGCAGCACCATCGCGGTGTCGGTGGCATCCTGGCTGGTCGCCCCCCAGTGCACGTAACCCGCGCTCGCGGCATCGCGGCGCTCGACCATCGCCGTCAACTGCTCGAGAAAGGCGATCGCCATGGTGCCGCTCGACGGTGCGGCGAGCGCGATCGCAGCGCTGTCGAATTCGTCGGGTTCCGCGGCCGCGATGTGCTCCGCGGCATCGGCCGGGATGATCCCCAGCCGCGCCTGGGCGCGGGCCAGCCCGACTTCGAACTGCAGCATCGCCGCCAGCAGGCTGCGATCGCTGAAGACGTCCGCAAGCGGGCCGGTGGTGCCGAGGCTGTCGGTGAGCCGGATGGTCATGGGATGGGGTTACAGATCGAAAAACACCGTCTCGTCCTGGCCCTGGAGACGCAGGTCGAAGATCCAGCGGTGCGGCTCGGCCGCGTCCGGCCGTGCCAGCAGCGTCCCGCGCCTGGCCGCCGGCACCAGGGCGAGCACCGGATCGCCGGCGACCGCCGGATCGTTCAGAAAATAGACGCGCGTGTGCAGGTGGCGCAGCAGACCGCGCGCGAACAGACAGACGTTGACGTGCGCGGCCTGGCGCCGGCCCTGATCGTCGGTCGTCGGCCCCGGCAGCACGGTGCGGAACTCGCAGCAGCCGTCGTCGCCAGTCGGCAGCCGCCCGAAGCCGCGAAACGCCACCGGCTGCGACGGCAAGGCGGGCCGCTGGGCCGGCGCCCCCGCGCCGTCCACCTGCCAGATCTCCACCAGCGCGTCCGGCACCGGCGCCGCGTCCCCATCCGTCACCCGGAAGCGCAGGGCGATGTGCGTCCCGGCGACCGACGGCTCCGCCACCACGGCGAGATCCGGATTCGTCGCCAGCCCGAAGTGGAAGAACGGCCCCACCGTCTCGGATGGAGTCGCGACCAGATCGCGGGCCTCGGCGCTCATACCCGCTCCTCGAAGGGCGTCGCGGCGCTGCCGCGGACGACGATGTCGAAGCGGTAGCCGAGCGCCCATTCCGGCGTGGTCAGCGTGAGATCGAAGCGGGAGACCAGACGCTGGCGCGCGCGCTCGTCGCGCACCGCCTGCAGGACCGGGTCGTAGGCGAACAGCGGGTCGTCCTGAAAATACATCTGGGTGATGAGCCGGGTGCGGAAGCACCACCCGAAGATCGAGAAATGAATGTGCGCCGGCCGCCAGGCGTTGTCGTGATTGCGCCACGGGTAAGCGCCGGGGCGGACGGTCGTGAAATGGTAGCGCCCCTCGGCATCGGTGATCGTCCGTCCGGCGCCGCCGAAGTTCGGATCGAGGGGCGCGGGGTGGTCGTCCACCGCGTGGCGGTAGCGCCCGGCGGCGTTGGTCTGCCACATCTCGACGAGCGTATCCCGCAGCGGCCGGCCATCTTCGTCGAGCACCCGTCCGCCAACGACGATCCGTTGCCCCTGCGGCTCCCCCGGATACTGGCGGGTCAGGTCGTTGTCGGTCTCGGCGATCGGAAACGCGCCGTAGACCGGAAGGCTCAGATCCGACAGCGACTCGGGCACGCGGATGAGCGGCTGCGACGGGGCGCGGCGAATCGTAGATCGGTACGGCGGATACAGCAGCGGCGGCTGGCTGCCGGCCAGATCCGGCCGAACGACGCTCACGAGGCCCCTCCCGCCTGGCCGGCCGTCCCGGCATGGGCGCGGGCCGTTCGCTCGTGCAAATCCCGCAGCGTCGTCAGTTCGTCGGCCGTCGGCGCGGGTGTGTGCTCGATCCGTGACGAGAAGCGGATCGGCCAGCCGGTATTGTCCGCCACCTGCTGGCACGAGATGCCGGGATGCAGGGCCTCGACTTCGAACGCCTTGGTCTCGGGGTGCGGGCGCATCGAACAAAGATCCGTCACCAGCAGTACCGGCCCGGCCGTCGGCACACCGAGCGCCCGGCGCTCGCGGCCGGTCGGACCGTGCCCGAGCGACGTCAGGAAATCGAGGCGCTCGACCAGCGCCCTCCGGTCGTGGCGCATGACGATGAAAATCCGTTCGCAGCCGGTCGCGATCTCGGTGGCGCCGCCGCTGCCCGGAAGGCGCACTTTCGGCGCCGCATAGTCGCCGACAACGGTGCTGTTCAGATTGCCGAAGCGGTCCACCTGGGCGCCGCTGAGGAAGCCGACGCTGATCCGCCCGCCCTGCAGCCAGTACTGGAACATCTCGACGACCGGGACGGTCGTCAGCGCGGTCTCGCACAGTTCGCCGTCGCCAATCGACAGCGGCAACACGTCCGGACGGGTGGCAATGGTGCCCGACTCGTAGACCAGGGTCAGGCCCGGCGCATGCGTCAGCCGCGCCAGGTTGCAGGCCGCCGACGGCAGCCCGATCCCGACGAAGCAGACGTCGTCCGACCCGAGCGCACGGGCCGCCGCAATGGTCATCATTTCCGTCGCGGAGTATGTCATGCCGGTGCCGCCCGATCCTCCCTGTTTCGAGACCTGCCGTTTTACGGTCACTCCTTCGCGCTGACGATCAGTGTCTCCCGGTGAGGGGCGCAGCCCAGACAAGGAAGCGGGCTCGATCGCGCGACACCGCGTCCCATTCGGTGTAGAAGGTGTTGTCGCGCTGATAATACCCGTGCGCATACGACGGGCGGGCGCCGCCCGGGGCGACGACCACGGCATCGACGGTCCACGAGGGGAGCACGGTCGCGTTGGTGCCGGTGGTGCCAAGATCGTCGACGACCTCCTCGACGGTCACGATCGACCGCCGCGCCGCCAGCACCGCTTCCTTCTGCACGCCGACGATACCGGCAATCAGCACGTTGCCGGCCCGGTCCGCCTTCTGCGCGTGGATGACGGTGACGTCGGGCCTGAGCGCCGGCACCACCGCCAGCTGTTCGCCGGTGAACGGACAGGCGACGAAGGTGATGCGCGGGTTCACGCGCGGCAGCTCCGAGCCGATGTATCCCTTGAAGAACGCGCACGGCATCCCCGCCGCGCCGGCGGCATACGCGTGCGCCATGGCCGAATGGCTGTGCTCTTCGATCTCCAGCGGCCGCGGCCAGCCGTGCTCGACCGCGTCGCGCAACCGGTGCAGAGACCCCACCCCCGGGTTGCCCCCCCACGAGAAGATCAGCTTGCGGGCCGCGCCGCAGCCGATCATCTGGTCGTAGATCAGATCCGGCGTCATCCGGATCAGCGTCAGATCGGTCAGCCCCTGGCGCAGGATTTCGTGGCCGGCCGCGAACGGGATCAGGTGCGTGAAGCCCTCCAGGGCGACGCTGTCGCCGGATCGCACGAACCGGGCAACCGCGTCGTGAAGCGTGAAGAACTCGGCCATCGGTCTGCAGGCCAGTCTAATCCAGCGGCAGCCCGACGTAGCTTTCCGCCAGGCTGGTCATTGCCGCGGTCGACCCCACCAGATACTCCAGGTCCGCGATCCGTCTCCGCGCGTCGAACCGGCTCTCCCCCGCCTCGCGGTGCAGCATCGTCGTCATCCACCACGAAAAGCGCTGCGCACGCCAGGTGCGCCGCAGGCCGCGCGCCGAATAGTCGTCGAGCACATGATCGGTGCCGCCGCGCAGCCGTTCTTCGAAGGCGCGGGCCAGCCGCCAGACATCCGCCATCGCCAGGTTGAGCCCTTTGGCGCCGGTCGGGGGGACGATGTGCGCCGCGTCTCCCGCCAGGCACAGCCGGCCGTAGCGCATCGGCTCGACCACGAAGCTGCGCATCCCGGTCACGCCTTTCTGCGTGATCGGCCCCTCGGCGGGAGACCAGCCGTCGCGCATGCCGAGGCGGGTGCGGAGCTCGGCCCAGATGCGGTCGTCCGGCCAGGCGGCGATCTCTTCGTCCGCCGCGCACTGGAGATACAGCCGCGTCACCTGGGGCGAGCGCATGCTGAAGAGGGCGAAGCCGCGGTCGTGGAGGCTGTAGACGAGCTCGTCGGAGGCCGGCGGCGCGGCCGCGAGGACGCCGAGCCAGCCGAACGGATAGCTGCGCTCGAAGCGCGTCAGCGCGGCGTCGGGAATCGAGGGCCGACAGACGCCGTGAAAGCCGTCGCATCCGGCGATCAAGTCGCAGCGGATCTCCTGCGTGGTGCCGTCGTGCACGAAACGAATCGCCGGGGTCGCCTCGTCGAGGCCCGCGAGCGTCACCTCGGAGGCTTCGAACAGCACCGGCCGGCCGCTGGCGACGCGCGCCGCCAGCAGGTCCTTGACGACTTCGTTCTGGCCGTAGATGGTGATGCCGCGCCCTCCCGTCAAGGCCGCCATGTCGATGCGATGGCGGACCCCGTCGAAGGCAATGTCGATCCCCTCATGGCGCATGCCCTCGCGGCGAAGACGCTCGCCGACGCCGGAATCACAGAGCAGATCGACCGTGCCCTGCTCGAGCACGCCGGCGCGGACGCGCTCGATGACGTGCTCGCTGGTGGCGTTTTCGACGATCACGCTGTCGATCCCGGCGAGGTGCAGGAGATGCCCGAGCATCAGCCCCGAGGCGCCGGCCCCCACGATCCCGACCTGGGTGCGCATCGCCGCCATGGGGTCTACTGCGGCGGCAGGTAGCCGAGGTCCTGGCTGGCGCGATCGAGGACGATCAGGGCGCCGGCGGCGGCGGAGGCCGCGTTGCGCAGCGCCTCGGGATCGAGGGCCGATCCGGGGTCGATCCGCAGGTGCGCGGCGCGAAACGCCAGCGCGCAGAACCGCATCAGCAGATCGTGCGTCGTCGCCAGCGCGGCCGGGGCTTTCATGGCCCTGAGCGTGCCGCGGATGGCATCGAGCTCGACCGCCACCGACAGCAGATCGGCCGGCGACGGCGCGGCATCGCTGGCAATCGCGGCAATCGACGGACGGAGGGCATTCAGCCGTCCCAGCGGGGTAGACACCTGGTTGACGTAGCGCTCGGCATCCTTCGACCTCGGAAGCGCCCGCGCCGCCGGCGCCGCGGCTGGCGGCAAGGCGGCAGCAGGCGCCGCGGCGGCGGAAACCACGCTGGACGCGGGCGGCGCGGGTGCTTCCGTCGGCCTCGCGGCCGCGGCCGGATCGCCGAGGAACACGGTCACGGTACCGAGCGCGCGCGCGCTGGCATCGATGCGATGCGGGATCTGGCCGTCGAGATCGAGCACGACGCGCACGACCGGAGGACTTGGCCGGTTGAGCGCGGCGCGGATGCCGCGAACGCCCGCGCCCGCTGCCGCCGGCGGCGAGTCGAGGCGCAGGCCGACACCCGGGAAATCGAGGTACAGCCGCGGCGGCCCGTCCAGCACCCCCACCACCGGCGAGGGCAGCGGACCGTCCGCGTGGATGGTCACGGCGAGGGCGGTCCCGGCGGCGGCGGTCTGCACCGACCGGATCACCGTGCCGGGTGCCTCCCGTGGCGCGGCGCCGGCATGGACCACCATCCCGGCAACGAGGGCGAGCCCGGGAACGACGCGGCTTCGGAGAAGGGCTGGGGCCATGGGCGAGTGATTGTAACCCCCGGCGGGGCGGGACCGGCCATCAGGGGGTGGCGGCGCGAATCACCACCGGCAGGTCGCGATTGGCGATCGCCTGATTGCCCGACTGGTCCGCCGCAAGGACACGCAGCGTGTACTCCCCGGGCGGCAGGCGGTCGGCGTCCCACACACCCATCGCCGCCGTGCCGCCGGACAGCGTGTTGGTGACGACGTAGAGCAGGCGTGTGGAGCGGTGGCCGTAGAACGGAATCCCGCTGCCGGAGGCATAGACAATCCGCGCCGCCTCGGAGCCCGGCAGCAGGCGATCGAACCGGATCGTCTCGCGCGGCGATTCGAAGCCGGGTGCCGGGGAGCCGTCGCGCTCGAGGACCTGATATCCCAGCCGGTACAGCCCCAGCCGTCGCCTCGCCTCGTTGCCGTCCGCCTGGTCCCACGCATCGACCACCACCCGGACGCGCCCCTCGACGATCAGCCGTCCTCCGACGCGCGCCGTCAGCGGCGTCCCGTCCTCGCGAAACACTTTCACCCCGCCTTTGACGATGGTGGGCGGGACGTGATCCTGAAACTGCACCAGGCGGAACTGCAGCGGGTTGTACTCCTCACCCGGCCAGCCGATGTTCAGGTGCACGTGCTTGAAGGCGTTGGCCGTACCGATCGCATCCCCGGTCGCAAAGCGGGCGCCGCGCCTGACGCGCAGGTGGGTCAGGCGTCCGTCCGGATCGTAGGAAGCCACGAAGCGGCCCGGGTCGAGGATCGCACCCCCGCGGTCGCGGCCAATCCGCACGTGAACATACGCCAGCGGTCCGATCCGCAGCGATTCGTTCAGCGTGCCGAAGTCGCCAGCTGCCAGCGGGCTGGTCACGGTGCC
>JBDTOB010000092.1:0-8572 GCA_039933435.1 Acidobacteriota bacterium
GCGCGTCGTGATCATCGGCGGCGGCGACACCGGCGCCGACTGCCTCGGCACCGCCCACCGCCAGGGGGCGCGCTCGGTGGCGCAGTTCGAGCTGATGCCGCGGCCGCCGGCGAGCCGGGCGGCCGACAACCCGTGGCCGCAGTGGCCGGCGATTTTCCGCAGCTCCGCGGCCCACGACGAGGGCGGCGACCGCGTCTACTCGGTGTCGACCGAACGGTTCCTGACCGATGCCCTGGGACGCGTCTCGGGCATCAGCGCGGTCCATGGACAGATGCAGAACGACGGCGGACGGCTGCGCTTCGCGCCCGTGCCCGGGTCGGCGTTCGCGATCGACACCGATCTGGTGCTGCTGGCGATGGGCTTCACGGGACCGGAGCGCGGCGGGTTGCTGTCGCAGCTCGGCGTCACGCTCACCGACCGCGGCAACGTCTGGCGCGACGACAACTGGATGACCAGCGCCGACGGCGTCTTCGCCGCCGGCGACATGCAGCGCGGCCAGTCGCTGATTGTCTGGGCGATCGCCGACGGCCGCGCCGCGGCCCGCGGCGTCGATACCTACCTGATGGGCGCGTCGGCGCTGCCGACGCCGCTGCACGTCTGACAACGAGTGGCAGACATTTTTGTCTGCCACTCGCTTCTCCCTCCGAAATTGTTCCTCCCCGCGCTCCGCCGCCTGAATCCGCCGCCCATCTCGCTCTCCAGGGCCCACTGCGCCCCTCGGAGTCGCCGGCCGTAAGAACGGGCAAAAGAAACAAAAAAGTCGTAAAGACTGTTGTTGGCGACAGAAATGTCTGCGTAGCTCAGACTCCGTTTGTCGGCCTGACCCGTGGCTAATCGACATTTCTGGGCCTGAATCTGCGGAATCTCCCGCCGCCGGCGGCGGCCCGCGGCCGTGGCGTTCGATTTGCTCTGGTGCAGGCGACACGCCGGCCTGGTGCGGCGTGGCGGTGCGAAGCCCTCTGAAACCCGGAAGGAAAGTCGAATGCCCAGACTTGCGAAGGTCACCCGCGCGCTGCTCCTCTCGTGTGCGCTGGCGCTGTTTGGCGCGGTGATCGCCAGGCCGCTGCTGGCCCAGGCGCCGGCGGCCGCGGCGGCGGCGGTGCCGACCGGTGATCCCACCGGCGCGGCGACCGGCACCGCGAAGGACGTGGCGGTGAAGGACGCGGCCAATCCGCAGCTCGCCGAAGTGATGGAGACCGTCGGCCACAACAAGATCGCCATCAACATGGTGTGGGTGCTGCTCGCCGGGTTCCTGGTGATGTTCATGCAGGCCGGCTTCGCGATGGTGGAAACGGGCATGACCCGCGCCAAGAACGTCGGCCACACCATGTCGATGAACTTCATGGTCTACGCCGTCGGCATGCTCGGCTTCTGGGCCTGCGGCTACGCGCTGCAGATGGGCGGGGTCGGCGCGGTGGCGGCGCTCGGCGGCACCCCCACCCTCAACCACGAGTTCACGGTGACGCTGTTCGGCAAGACCTTCGGCCTGTTCGGGCTCAAGGGCTTCTTCCTGAGCGGCGACACCTATGACGTCGGCATCTTCGCGCTGTTCCTGTTCCAGATGGTCTTCATGGACACCGCCGCCACCATTCCCACGGGGTCGATGGCCGAGCGCTGGAAGTTCTCCGCCTTCCTCCTGTTCGCGTTCTTCATGTCGATGTTCGCGTATCCGCTCTTCGCCAACTGGGTCTGGGGCGGCGGCTGGCTGGCGGCGCTCGGCTCGAACTTCGGCCTCGGCCACGGGCACGTGGACTTCGCCGGCTCGTCGGTCGTGCACATGGTCGGCGGCGTCGCCGCGCTCGCCGGGGCGATCGTCATCGGGCCGCGGATCGGCAAGTACAACGCGGACGGCACCGCGAACGTGATTCCCGGGCACAACCTGCCGATGGCTGTCGCCGGCACGTTCATCCTCGCCTTTGGCTGGTTCGGGTTCAACGCCGGCTCGACGCTGGCCGGCACCGACCTGCGCATCGCGGTGGTCGCGGTCAACACCATGCTGGCATCGGCGGCCGGCGCCTTCGCCGCGATGGTCTACGTCTGGCTGCGCTACGGCAAGCCCGACCCGGGCATGCTGGTCAACGGCTTCCTCGCCGGCCTGGTGGCGATCACCGCCCCCTGCGCCTTCGTCAACAGCGTCTCGGCGGTGCTCATCGGCGGCCTCGCCGGCGTGCTCGTCGTCGTCGCCGCCTACTTCATCGAGCGGACGCTCAAGGTGGACGACCCGGTCGGCGCGATCGCGGTCCACGGGGTCTGCGGCGCCTGGGGCGTGCTGTCGCTCGGCCTGTTCGCCGACGGCACCTACGGCGACGGCTGGAACGGCGTGCCCGGGACGGTGCGGGGGCTGTTCTACGGCGATGCCTCGCAGCTGGCGGCAGAGGCCATGGGCGTCGTCACCTGCTTCGTCTTCATCTTCACGTCGTTCTATCTGTTCTTCAAGCTGGTCGAAGCCACGCTCGGCAACCGCGTCGCCGCGCAGGACGAAATCAATGGACTGGACGTCCCCGAGATGGGCGCGCTCGGCTACCCCGAACCGCTGGTCGAAGCGGCGGCCGTCGGGCGCACCCTGCCGGAGCGTCCGGGCGTGCTCGAACCCTCACTGGGTGGCGCCACCCTGCAGCCTGCCCACGGACCGGCATCGTGACGATGGCGGATGGAGAACGAATGGTCACAACCGGCCGGCGCCGCGGCGCCGCCTTGAGGGAGGCATCATGAAAAACCTGACAGCGCTGCTGTGTGTCGCGGGATTATCCGGAATACTGGCCGCGCCTGCGGCGGCGCAGTCCGACTCCGCCTCGGCGTCGATGCCCGCACAGGGCATGCCGCCCGCGGCGACGCCGTCACCGGCGCCGGAGGCGTCGGCGCCGGCCAGACGATTGACGGTGACGACCGGCGTCGACTTCACCTCGGCGTATCTGTTCCGCGGCATCCCGCAGCATTCGGGGGGGACGATCGCGCAGCCCTACGCCGACCTGGGCATCGCGCTGGCCCCGGGCGTGAGCGCCAACGTCGGCGGCTGGGACTCGATTCACTCCACCGCCGCGGCTGGCAACTGGTATGAATCGGACTACTACGCGTCGGTGACCTTCACCGCCGGGAAGGTCAAGCCAGGCGTGCTCTATACGTCCTACATCAGCCCCGCGGACAGCTTCGCCACGGTCAAGGAGCTCGCCGGGGTGGTCGCGTTCGACGATAGCGCCAGTCCGTTTCCGCTCTCGCCCAAGGTCGTCCTGGCCTTCGAGCTGGGGGATGGCTCCGCCGACGGCGGATTGAGCAAGGGGACCTATCTCGAGCTGGGGGTCCGGCCGACCGTCAAGCTCGCCCCGAAGCTGACGCTGGCGATTCCCGTCAAGACCGGCCTCAGCGTCAACCATTATTACGAGGGGCCGACCGGCGACAACGGCTTCGGCTACTTCGATACGGGCTTTCAGCTGAGTGTGCCGGTCATTTCGGGGAAGGCGGGCGCGCTCGAAGCCCATGGCGGCATGGACTTCTACCGCCTCGGCGATAATCTCAAGCTCCTGAACGACGGAGACGCCTTCAAGCCGGTCGGGCTGATCGGCTTCACGTTCACGTATTAGCCGCGGCGTCGCGGCGGGGACGAGGCCGGCGCGCGCGTCGGCCCCGGAGTCATCACTGTTCATGGGAACTGGTTCGGATCGGCCGCGGGCACAAGGTCCCGTCCTGGCACCACCAGGCAATGGCGACACGGCCCGGGGAGCGCGCAGCGCCGCCCTCGCCGCCGCACGGGAGGAGTACGCCGCGGAGGCCCGCCGCGGCCAGGCGGGGCGGCAGAGCGTCGCCCGCCTCGCCTCGCGGCTGGACGACATCGTCGGCGTCGTGATCGACGCGGCGCGGGACCAGACCAGCGTGCCCGTTGCCGTCTGCGCGCTGGGCGGCTATGGCCGCCGCGCGCTCTGCCTTCATTCCGACCTCGACATCCTGATCGTGTTCGGCGGAGCGATTGCCGCGCCGGAAGAGCAGTTCGTGAAGGCGGTCTTCCAGCCGCTCTGGGATCTCCGCGTCGCGCTCGGACAGCACGTCCGGGAGGTCGCGGACTTCGACGTCCCCGATGCCTCGAACCCGGAGTTTCTGCTCGGCCTGCTCGACGCCAGGCTGATCGCCGGCGACACGGCGCTGTTCGCACAGCTGATCGGACGGGCACGCGAACCGGAGCGGCTCGCGGCGCTGGTCGATCCGCTGCTGGCGCTGGTCGAACAGCGTCACGCCCGGTTCAACGACACGCTCTATCAGCTCGAGCCCGACATCAAGCAGAGCCCCGGCGGGCTGCGCGACATCCTCGCCTGCGGCCACCTGCGCGCGCTGCGGCCCGGTCTGCCCGCCGATCCCGCCGACGCCCGCCTGCTCGACGCCGAAGATCACCTGCTCCGGATGCGCTCGATCCTCCACCTCGAGGGGGGCCGCGACGTCAACCTCCTCACCCACGAGATCCAGGAGCGGGTCGCCGAGATGATGGGAGCGGCGGGATCGGATCCGCACCGGCGCGTCGAAACGCTGATGGGCGACTACTTTCGCAGTGCGCGGGTGGTCGCGGGGGCCCTCGAACGGACGCTGCGAGCCGTCCGGCCAGCCCCCGGTGGCGCTCCGCGGCGCGTCGGCCGCCAGTTCGAAGTCGCCGCCGACGGCGTCCGCTTCCTCGATCTGGCGCGCGCCGCCACCCAGCCGCCGCTGTGGCTCGAGGCGTTCCGGATCGCGCTCGCCTCGCACTGCCCGGTCTCCGAGCAGGCGCTGGCGTGCATCGAGCAGCACCTCGACCGCTGCACCGCCGACGACTTCGTCGCCACCGCCGGCGATCGGCACCAGCTCCGCCACGTGCTCCGCCCCGCCCGCGGCCTCTACGCGCGCCTCTCCGAGATGCACGACTGCGGCCTGCTGGCGCGCATCTTCCCCGAGTTCGAGCGTATCCACTGCCGGGTGATTCGCGACTTCTACCACAAGTACACCGTCGACGAGCACACCCTGCTGGCCATCCGCAACATCGAAGCGCTGCTCGATCCGGAGGCCGCCAGCCGCAACCATTTCGCCTCGCTGCTCCAGGAGATCCGCTCGCCGGAGCTGCTGACGCTGGCGCTGCTCTTTCACGACGTCGGCAAGTGGCGCGAAGCCGATCATGCCCAGGAAAGCCTGCGGCTGGCGCAGGGCATGCTCGACCGGCTCGAGCTCAAGTCCGAGGATCGGCAGACCGTCGAGTTCCTGATCCGTCAGCACCTGCAGATGTCCCAGGCCGCCTTCCGCCGCGATGCGGAGGACCCCCAGGTGGTCGATCGCTTCGCCGCCCTGGTCGGCACCGAAGAGCATCTCAAGATGCTGTGCCTGATGACCCTGGCCGACGTCGGCGCGGTCAGCCCGGACACGCTGACGCCGTGGAAGGAAGACCTGCTGTGGCGGCTCTACGTCGACACCTACAACCGCCTCACGCTCGGCTACGCCGACGACCTCCTCGCACGCGACCAGGCCGGCCTGTCGGTGCTGGTCGCCGGGCGCCCGGACGACATCACCGAGGAGGAGCTCACCCGGTTCCTCCAGGGCCTGCCGCGGCGCTACCTGGCGAGCTTCGGCCTCGGCGCCGTCTACCGGCACGTCCGCCTCGCCCGCGACATCGTCCGCGACGAGGTCCACGCCTTTCTCGAGCATCACGACGACATCTGGGAGCTGACGCTGGTCACGCTCGACAAGCCGTTCCTGTTCTCGAACGTCTCGGGGGTGCTCTCCTCCTTCGGCATGGACATCCACCGCGGCCAGGCGATGACCACGCCCGAGGGGCTGGTGCTCGACGTCTTCGAGTTCTCCGACGAGGAGTCGTTCCTGCGCAAGAACCCCGCCGCCGCCTCCGACATCTGCCGGATGCTCGAGCGGGTGGTGGCCGGATCGGTGGACGTGACGGCGCTGCTGGCGGGGCGGATGCGCAATACCCTCTACCGCCGCGGCCGGCACGACCCGCCGGTCGTCCATTTCGACAACGAGCACTCGAAAAAGTTCACCGTCCTCGAAATTGTTGCCAGCGACGCCCCGGGTCTGCTGTACCGTATCAGCCGCGCGATCTCGGGGCAG
This sequence comes from Acidobacteriota bacterium, assembly GCA_039933435.1. Taxonomy (GTDB): domain Bacteria; phylum Acidobacteriota; class Vicinamibacteria; order Vicinamibacterales; family 2-12-FULL-66-21; genus JALZOC01. The sequence continues at coordinate 6,070 of JBDTOB010000092.1, forward strand.
GGCTGCGACGTCGAGCTGGTGCTGATTGCCACCGAGGGCAAGCGGGCCGTCGACGTGCTCCACGTCATGAAGCGGGGGAGCAAGCTCTCTGACGCCGACCAGGCCGCGCTCAAACAGGCACTGGAACGGGTGCTGGAGGCTCAGGAATGAAGCTCATTAAGTGCATCGTCCGACCCAACAAGGTGGACGACGTCAGGGAGGCGCTCGAAAAGCTCAACCTCGCCGGCATGACGGTCACCGATGTCCGCGGCCACGGCCGCCAGAAGGGGCACACCGCCGTGTATCGCGGCAAGGAGTATGCGGTCAGCCTGCTCCCCAAGGTCAAGATCGAAGTCGTCGTCCACGACAACGTCGTCGAGGACGTCATCCGGGCGATCGTCGAAGCGGCGCGCACCGGCGAGATTGGCGATGGCCGCGTCTGGGTCCTGCCGGTCGAGCAGGGCTACAACATCAGGACGGGCGAGCGGGATGTGAACTGACGGCTGTCCTGACGTCCGGCGCGGGCGCCCGCCAGGCCCCGCGCGTCCTGTTCCACCTCACGTCCTGATTCGACCCGCGTCCGGCGGCGCCCCGTTCCGGCCGCGGCGCGAAGGAGCGCGCACATGATCACTCACCGCATCGCCCGGTTCCGCACCGCTGCCGCCGTCATCGTCGTCTTCGTCGGCGCCCCGGCGATCGCCGCGGCGCAGAGCGCCGCGCCAGCCGAGGTCAATCCCTCGGACACCGCCTGGATGCTGATCGCCACCGCCCTGGTCCTGCTCATGACCCCGGCGCTGGCGTTCTTCTACGGCGGGCTGGTGCGCTCGAAGAACGCCCTCAATACGATGATGATGAGCTTCATTTCGATGGGCTTCGTCGGCGTGCTCTGGGCGATGGTGGGGTATTCGCTGGCGTTCGGCGCCGGCGGCCGCTGGGTCGGCGGCCTGTCGCACACCTTTCTCCGCGGCGTCGGCCTCGAGGCGCAGGGCACCATCCCGCACGTGCTCTTCATGGCCTACCAGGGCACCTTCGCGATCATCACCGCCGCGCTGATCTCCGGCGCGATCGTCGAACGGATGCGCTTCTCCGCCTACGTGACCTTCATCTCGCTGTGGGCGCTGGTGGTCTACAGCCCCGTGGCCCACTGGGTCTGGGGCGGCGGCTGGCTGGCGACCTGGGGCGCGCTCGACTTCGCCGGCGGCACGGTCGTGCACGTCAATGCGGCGATTGCGGCGCTGGTGGCTGCGGTGCTCCTCGGCCGGCGGCAGGACTATCCCTCGGCATCGCTGCTCCCGCACAACATCCCGTTCACGCTGCTCGGCTCCGGGCTGCTGTGGTTCGGCTGGTTCGGCTTCAACGCCGGCAGCGCGCTGGCCGCCAGCCCGATTGCGGCGCTGGCGTTCGTGACCACGATGCTGGCGCCGGCGGCGACGCTGGTGGTCTGGACCTTCCTCGATTTGCTGCGATCCGGCAAGCCCACCGCGGTCGGCGCCGCCACCGCCATCGTCGTCGGGCTCGTCGCCATCACCCCGGCGGCGGGATTCATCAGCCCGATGAGCGCGCTGGCGCTCGGCGGCCTGGCGGCGATTCCGAGCTACCTGGCGCTGATGCTCCGGGTCAAGACCTCGCTCGACGATTCGCTCGACGTGGTCGCGGCGCACGGCATCGGCGGCACCGTGGGGGCGCTGCTCACCGGCGTGTTCGCAGAGAAGAGCCTCAACGGCATCGCCGACGGCGCGCTGTTCGGCCATCCGTTCCAGGTCGTCATCCAGGCCGGTGCCATCCTCGCCGTGCTCGCCTACAGCGGCGCGGTCAGCTTCGTGCTGCTCAAGCTGGTCGGACTGGTGCTGCCGCTGCGGGCCTCCGAACACGAGGAGACGGAGGGCCTCGACGTCACCCTGCACGGCGAGGAAGCGTACCTGCACGAAGGGTAGCGGGCCCCCGGGCGGAGCAGGCCTGGCGCGTTGGGGTAGTCTAGGGCGATGCAGCCGCCGGTGGTCTTCCTGCTGGACGTGGACAACACGCTTCTGGACAACGATCGGGTCATTGCCGACCTGATGCGCCATCTCGACGAGGCGATGGGCCACGAGAGCCAGCAGCAGTACTGGAAGATCTTCAACCAGCTGCGCGAGGAGGTCGGCTACGCCGATTACCTCGGCGCGCTGCAGCAGTATCGGGCGCTCAATCCGCACGATCCCAACGTCGTCAGCGTGTCGTCGTTCCTCATCAACTATCCGTTCGCCAACCGGCTGTTCCCGAACGCGCTCGACGCCATCGATCACCTGCGGACGGCGGGACCGGTCGTCATCCTGAGCGACGGCGACGTCGTCTTTCAGCCGCACAAGATCGACAGGTCCGGGCTGCGCGACGCCGTCGATGGCGTGCTCATCTACGTGCACAAAGAGCTCGAGCTCGAGGACGTGCAGCGGCGCCACCCGGCGGACCGCTACGTCTTCGTCGACGACAAGCTGCGGCTGCTGGCGGCCTTCAAGGCGGCCTGGGGAAGCCGGGTGACGACGGTGTT
>JBDTOB010000093.1:0-8367 GCA_039933435.1 Acidobacteriota bacterium
AGAAGCGATCGAGCTCGTCCTGCGACTCGCTCTCGGTCGGCTCGATCATCATCGTGCCGGGCACCGGAAACGACACCGTCGGCGCGTGGAAGCCGTAATCCATCAGCCGCTTGGCGACGTCCTGCTCGTCGATCGAGGGGCCGGCGCCGTGCTTGAACGGGCGCAGGTCGAAAATCATCTCGTGGGCGACGCGGCCGTTGTGGTTCGCATAGAGCACGTCGTAGTGCCCCTGCAGCCGCGCCTTGAGGTAATTGGCGTTGAGGATCGCATAGCGGGTCGCGTCGGTAACCCCCTGCGCGCCCAGCATCCGGATGTAGCCGTAGGAGATCAGCAGGATGCTGGCGCTCCCCCACGGCGCCGCCGAAATCGCGGGAATCCCCTTGGCGCCGCCGACCTCGACCACCGGATGCCCCGGCAGGTACGGTGCCAGATGTTCCGCGACCGCAATCGGGCCCATCCCGGGACCGCCGCCGCCGTGCGGGATGGCGAACGTCTTGTGCAGGTTCAGGTGGCAGACATCCGCGCCGATCGCCGCCGGGCTGGTGAGGCCGACCTGGGCGTTCATGTTGGCGCCGTCCATGTAGACCTGGCCGCCATGCTCGTGCACGATCGCGCAGATCTCCTTGATCGCTTCCTCGAAGACGCCGTAGGTCGACGGGTAGGTCACCATCAGCGCCGCCAGCGCGGCGCGGTGTTCGGCCGCCTTGGCGCGCAGGTCGTCGAGGACGATGTAGCCGTTGCGGTCGCAGGCGACAACCACGACCTTCATGCCGGCCATCGAGGCACTGGCGGGATTGGTGCCGTGGGCGCTCGAGGGAATCAGCACCACGTCGCGCCCGGAGTCGCCGCGGTCGCGGTGGTAGGCGCGGATGGTCATCAGGCCGGCGAACTCCCCCTGGGCGCCGGAGTTCGGCTGCAGCGAGACCGCGGCAAACCCGGTGATGCGGCAGAGCGATTGCTCGAGCTCCGCGAACACCTGCCGGTAGCCGGCCGCCTGCGCCGCCGGCACGAACGGGTGCATCTTCGAGAAGGCGGGCCAGGTCACCGGCAGCATCTCCGACGCCGCGTTCAGCTTCATGGTGCAGGAGCCGAGCGCAATCATCGAGGTGTCGAGGCCGACGTCGCGCCGCTCCAGCCCCTTGATGTAGCGCATCATCTTCGTTTCCGAGTGGTGCGAGTTGAACACCGGGTGGGTCAGGAAGGCGCTGCCGCGCAGCAGCGCCGCCGGGAGCACCGCCTCGGCACGGTCGGGCGTGCGCGGCGCCGGCGCCGCATGGCGCTCGGCGGCGGCGTCCGAAACGCCCGCCACCGCCTCGGTGAAGGCGGCGACGATCTCGCCGGCGTCCTCGCCGGTGGTGGCTTCGTCGACCGAAATGCCGATCGCGCCGTCGCCGAAATAGCGGAGGTTGAGGCCCCGGGCCTCGGCGGCGAGGCGGACGGCGGCGGCGGCGATCCCCTCGACCCGGAGGGTGTCGAAATAGGCGGTATTGGTCTGGCGGAGCCCGAGCGACGTCAGCGCCTGGTCGAGCAGCCGGGCGGTGGCGTGGATGCGCGTGGCGATGGCCTTGAGCCCGCGCGGCCCGTGGAACACGGCATACATCGCCGCCATGTTGGCCAGCAGCGCCTGGGCTGTGCAGATGTTCGAGGTCGCCTTCTCGCGGCGGATGTGCTGCTCGCGGGTCTGGAGCGCCATGCGGTAGGCCGGCCGTCCGTGCGCATCCACCGAGAGCCCGATGATCCGCCCCGGCGCCTGGCGCACGAACGTCTCGCGGGTGGCGAAGAAGGCGGCGTGCGGGCCGCCATAGCCGAGCGGGACGCCAAAGCGCTGCGAGTTGCCGACCACCGCATCGGCCCCCATCTCGCCCGGCGGCACGAGCAGCGTCAGCGCCATCAGGTCGCTGGCCACCGCCACCAGCAGGCCGGCGGCGTGGGCACGGGCGATCAGCGGCCGCAGGTCGGCGATCTCGCCGTGATCGTCAGGGTACTGCAGCAGCAGCCCGAAGGCGGCGTCGAAGCGCTCCTTCGGCAGCGCCGCCGGGTTGCCGATCTCGAGCTCGATCTCCAGCGGCTCGGCGCGGCCGCGCAGGACGTCGAGGGTCTGGGGGAAGCACCGATCCGACACCAGGAACACGCTCGCCTGGCCCGCCGCCGCCTTCTTCGCCTGCAGCCGATGGAACATCGTCATCGCTTCCGCCGCGGCGGTGCCCTCGTCGAGCAGCGACGCGGTGGCGATCTCCATCCCGGTCAGCTCCTTGACCACGGTCTGGAAGTTCAGCAGCGACTCGAGACGGCCCTGGGCGATCTCCGCCTGATACGGCGTGTAGGGCGTGTACCAGCCGGGGTTCTCGAAGACGTTGCGCAGGATGACGCTCGGCGTGACGCAGTCGTAATAGCCCATGCCGATGTACGACCGCGCCGTGACGTTGTGGGCAGCGATGCCCTGCAGGCGGCGGAGGTAGCCGTACTCGGTGTCGGCCTCGGGCAGGTCGAGCGGCTCGTCGCTGCGGATCCCCGGAGGAATGGTCTGGTCGATGAGCGCGCCGAGCGAGGCGAGGCCAATCGTGCGGAGCATGCGATCGCGCGCCGCGGTGTCCGGACCGATGTGCCGGTGCTGGAAGGAACCCTGGGTATCGGATGTCATGCTCGGATCTTGCTACTTGGTGAGGTCGGTGTACTGCGCGGCGTCGAGCAGATCGGCAGTCTCGGCGGCGTTGCTGACCTTGACGACGATCATCCACGAGCCATGCGGATCCTTGTTGACCGTCTCGGGCTTCTGGGTCAGGTGGCTGTTGACTTCGACGACTTCGCCGCCGACCGGCGCGTAGAGCTCCGACACGGCCTTGACCGATTCGATGGTGCCGAAGACGTCCCCCCTCGCGACGCTGCGCCCGACCTCGGGGAGCTCGAGATAGACGACGTCGCCGAGCTGCTTCTGGGCGTAGTCGGTGATGCCGACGCGCGCCTGATCGCCGTCGAGGCGGACCCATTCGTGATCCTTGGTGTACTTGAGATCGGTCGGATACATGTCGGCTCCTGATGCAGCTGCGGTCGGGAATTCGGAACGCTACGTGGCGCGCTTGTAGAACGGCATCGGCACCACCCGGGCGCGAACCCGGCGGCCGCGGACGTCGATGTCGAGCTCCGTGCCGGCCGCGGCGGACGCCGCCGGCACGTAGGCCATGCCGATCGCCTTCTTCAGAAACGGTGTCTGGGTGCCGCTGGTCACGGTGCCTGCCTTGGCCTCACCAATATAGACGTCGTAGCCGTGGCGGGCGATGCCGCGATCGTCGATCTCGAACCCCACCAGCCGGCGCGGCGGCCCGTCGGCGCGCTGCGCCCGCAGCACCTCGGCGCCCAGGAAATCCGCCTTCTTCCACCCGACGATCCACCCGAGGTCGGCCTCGAGCACCGTGGTGGTCTCGTCCATGTCGTTGCCGTAGAGGCGCATGCCGGCCTCGAGCCGCAGCGTGTCGCGGGCGCCCAGCCCGGCCGGCACCACCCCGGCGCCGCGGCCAGCCTGGAGCACCGCGTCCCACACCCGCTCCGCGGATGCCGGCGGCACGAACAGCTCGAAGCCGTCCTCTCCGGTGTAGCCGGTCCGGGAGATGGTGCAGCGGACGTTCGCCACTTCGCCGGTGGTGAACCAGTAATACTTCAGCTCACCGAGACTGGCGCCGGTCAGCCCCTGCAGGATCTCCAGCGCCGCCGGTCCCTGGAGGGCGAGCAGCGCGTAGCGCGAGCTGGTGTTGACCGCCACCGCGTCCCCCATCCCGGCGATGTGCTCGCTGATCCAGGTGAAGTCCTTGATGATGTTCGCGGCATTGACGACGAGCATGTAGTGCTCGTCCGCCAGCTTGTAGGTCAGCACGTCGTCCACGAACGTGCCCTGGGGGGTGGTGAGGGCGGAGTACTGAATCTGGTGCACCGCCAGGCGCGAGACATCGTTCGAGGTGATGTGCTGGAGTGCCTGCAGGGCGTCGGCACCGGCGATCTCGATCTCGCCCATATGGCTGACATCGAAGAGGCCGGCACGGGTCCGGACCGCCTGGTGCTCGTCGGCGATGCCCGAGTATTCGACCGGCATGTCCCAGCCGCCGAACGGGACCATCCGGGCGCCGAGCGACCGGTGTCGCGCGTGCAGAGGTGTTTTCCTGAGAGCGCCGGCAACTGGCTGGGGCATCAGCGATGATCGGTCCGGAAGACGGTGTGGGCGGAGCGGCCGAACCGCGCGCGGCCAGACCCTTCACGGTACTATGCGCCTCGCCGGGTGGTCAAGGCGCCGGCGGAATTCAGTTCGGGATGGGTCCGCGCCAGCCGTCGGGCAGGATGGTGGGGCTGCCGACCTGGATCCAGTGCTCGGCGTCCAGCCGGGCCTCGAGCAGGCGGACGCGGGTATCGTAGGCCTCGTAGTCGCTGAAGCGCTCGACTTTGGTGGGTCCCTCGCTCCAGGTGCTGACCAGGACGTATTCCCCGGACGCATTGTCGACGCGGGTCTCGAGGCGGAGGACTTCGTCTCCCCGCGCAAACAACCAGATCATGGATCCACCATACCGCGAGGTGGCGCCCTTGTCTGCACTTACGGTACGAACGGCGGGACGGACGGCGGCGAGCGCCTTTCTTAGTGGGAGCCGGGTGTCGGATCGGACGCCTGGCTGAGGATTGGACCGGACGTCGGGCCAGGTGCCGACAGCACCCGCAGGAGCTCGGCGACCAGGTGGGCAGGCAGGCACGGCTTGGCGAGGACCGCCCGCATGCGGCATTCGGCCGCGCGGCCGCGCACGTCAACACCCCAGTGTGCGGTGAGGCCGATAACCGGGACGTCCCGGGTCCTGGAATCGTGGTGGAGCGCCGTCGCCAGCGCAAAGCCACTCATGCCCGGCAGGGCGATGTCGGTGACGACGGCGGCGGGAGGATGCTCGAAGGCCATCCGCAGCGCCTCGGCGCCGTCGCCGACGCCCGCAGGGTCGAAGCCGGCCGAACGCAGGAACTCCAGGTACCCGCTGAGCGTGTTTTCGTCGTCTTCCACGACCATCACGTATCCGGTCACGGTCAAAGCCCCCCGGTGGTTGAAGCGGCCGCTGGTTGAAATGTCGGCCGCAGGGAGGCGAAACTGTAGCGCCTTCGTTCAGGGGCCTTCCTGGGTCACGGTATAGACCACGCCGCCGACGGAGAAATGGCCGACGCGCTTCGGCCCGGCATTCGCCAGGGCATGGACCTTGACGCTGGCGGGGCCGGTGAAGGCGACCGGCACGCCGTGCCGATAGACCCCGGTCACGGGGTCCTTGATCTCCAGCCAGTCGGCGTCGGCGGTCATGGCCCATTGGCAGGATGCGCCGGCCGTGGCGGAGATCAACCAGGTGGCCGCCACCCCGGTGGTGCCCGCCCCGGCGAAGAACGTAGAGGCGCCGGTCGTGACCGTGCAGGCTGCCGGATAGACACAGGGCGCCGCGCCGTTGTAGTTGGAAGCCGCCGGGTCGGCGCAGACGGCCGGCGCCGCCGCGGGGGTGACGCGGACGCGGTCGAACGCTGCCGTGGCCGTGGCCGTGGCGAGATGACTGGAAACCGCCAGGCCGACATAGACGGTGGCCTGCATCGGGATCGTGTCGGAGCCGACCACAATCCATGCGGCGCCGTCGGCCGAGAGCGAGGCGGTAACGGTGCTGCCGCTGCGATCGAGCCGGAGCCACCGCGGCGCGGCAACCAGCCCTCCGGAGGTGTTCGTCGACAGGCCTCCGGCCACTGTGCGACGCTGGAAGGCCGCCCCCTTCCCCGCCGACACCAGCATCAGCGCGTGGGCGGAGCCGGCGTCCAGGGCGTTCCGGATCATCACGCCGGCTTTGGTCCACAGTGCCGCGTTTTCCACCGCCGTGACTCGCGCCTCGAGGCGGCCGTCCCCCTTCATGGTTGTGTAGGCGTAGTGGAAGGCGTCGGCGGTGCCCCAGATGTCGGCGCCGCCCCCCGCGAGCGTGAACAGAGAGGTCGCCGTATCGAAAGCCGCCGAGCCGCGGGCGGTGCCGACGGCACCGATGTCGGCGCTGGTCCAGCCGGACGGCAGAGACGTCGTCGCCGGAGGTGGGGGCGGGGGTGGGGGTGGGGGCGGGGGCGGGGGCCCAGCGCCTGCGGTCACACTGAAGTTCTCGAAGCGCGCCGTTGCCCAGACCCCGTGCTGGGCGCTGTCCACTTCGGCGCCGGCGTAGGCAGTCCCGGCCATGGGTACGGTGGCGGTGCCGACCAGCGTCCAGGCCGCCCCGTCGGGCGATGCGTAGGCCGCGAACGTATCGGCGGTGCGAACCAGCTTCAGCCAGTTCGGCAGCTTCTGATCGAGACTGGCACCGATCCGCCGTTTCACGCCTGTCTGATCCTTGATCCACAGTTCGACGCCTTCGCTGACCCCGTTGGCGCCGACGCGCCGGCTCTCGCTCGGCCTCCCGACCAGCGCCACGTAGCGGGCGGTGGGCGCGAGCGACTCGCGGATCATGATCCCGGCGCGGTTGTCCCAATACAGCTGCAGCGTCTTGAGCTGCGCGATCACCGTGCCGTCGCCGGAGAGCGGCTGGTAGGCGAAATACAAGGCATCGCTGCCGCTGGCAGCGCCGCCGGCGCCGTTCAAGGTGAAACTGCCGACGCCCGGCATGGTGACGAACCCGGCGCGGCCGACGTCGCCGATATCCTTCGCCAGCAGCGGCGACGGCAGCGGATCCCTGACCGGCGGCTGGTCGGAGAACGCCCCGTTGACCAGGCGCGCGAGGACGTTGCGCGTGATCTGCACGATCTGCGGCACGGTCTGCGACCAGCCGATGCTGCCGGACGAGAACACCGTCGCGCCGCTCGCCGCCGTAAAGATCACCATGTCGGCAAAATTCGCGGCCGCCGCGTTCGCCGGTGAATGCGCCAGACGCTCGACGCCGGCGGGGCTGGCCGGCCCCATGGCGTCGATCTCGTAGCCGAGAAATGCCGAGCCGTCCGGATTCGCCAGCCGGTCGCCGTTCTTCAGTCCGGTGCCCGTGAACACCCAGTGCGAGGCGTCTTCGACGACGAAGATCGGCCGCGCCTGGGTAATCAGGCCGACCCCCATCATCGTGTGCTCGGGACGATTGACCAGCGAATCCCGGAACCGCGCCGTACTGCGGTTGGAGGGCCACAGCGGGTCGTTCTTGACGTCTTCCTTGTAGCCGGCGACGACACGATCGGCAGCGCCGGCGAGCGTCGAGGGCTCGAACCGGATCTGCCAGTAGGCGGTGTTGCCTGAGAAGAAGCCGAGACTGACGCCGCGATCGCGCGCCGCCTCGACATGGTCGCGCATCTCCCAGGACCAGTACTCGTCGTGCCCGACCGAGAGGAAGGCTTTGTGGGTGAGCAGCAGATTCGGATCGCGATGGACGTCGAGGTTGGTGGCGTAGGTGACGTCGTAGCCGTTGGCCTCCAGCCAGCGCAGCATCGGCGCCTCCCAGGTGAGCAGGTCGCTCGATCCGTAGGACTGGTCGCCGTAATACGGACGGTCGAACGAGACCTTGCGGGCGCGGTTGACGGTGTCGGTGCGGCTGGCGATGGTGCCGTAGAGCGACTTGCCCCCCCAGACGTTGTAGGCCTGGTAGGTCGTGACCGCCTCGGCCATGATCAGGTCGCTCGCGCGGCTGTCGTCGCGCACCACGAAGACGAGGTATTGCTGCTTGCCGCTGACGCCCGCGGTCAGTTTGACCAGGTAGATGCCGCTCATCCAGTCGGTCGGGTCGCTGCTCCTGGGGACGTTGAGCACGTACGGGTTGATCCACGCGCACTCGACGAGACCGGTCACGGGATCGGGCGTCGGCATGACCTGCGCGGTAGCGGTGCGGGTGATGGGGCCGAGCACCCGGCGCGCGCCGAGGCCGCCGTAGTGGCCCAGGCGGAAGATGTCGAGGGTGTAGGTCGGCTCGGCAGTGTGGACGAAGAGCTTGATCTGTTCGCCGCGGTTGACCGACGTCAGCGAGGCATAGCCCTCGATGACGCCGCTGGCGTAGCCGGGATTGGTCAGCTTCCAGTCGGTCGTCCCTGGCTTGGCGTTTTCTGTCTGGACGGCGTTGGCCGCCCGGGCGCCGGCCGGCACTGCCGCGGCGCACACCACCATCAACAGAAGAAAAGAGAGGCGTCTGGTCATGGGCAGGACTGTTGGGGCCGGCAAACCCTTGCGATGCGCACACTCCTCCGCGAAGAACCAGTCACTGTAGTGGAGGCGGGCATTCTCGGAGGGATTCCCTCTCCGGTCAATCACTATTTATGGCGGGGCCGAGGTACTTTGGTCACTTTGCTGCGGCCGAAGGGGCGGCCGGTCAGCATTTCTGCTCCGGCCGGAAGCGCAGGTAGGACTGCAGCGTGTGGTAAGAAATC
>JBDTOB010000094.1:0-8310 GCA_039933435.1 Acidobacteriota bacterium
AACGGGTTCGGCCGGATCGGGCGCAACATCATGCGCGCGGCGATGGACGACAGCAACATCGACATCGTCGCGGTCAACGATCTGACCAACGCCGACACGCTTGCCCACCTGCTCAAGTACGACTCCATTCTCGGCAACCTCAAGGCGGAGACTTCCGCCAAAGGGGATCGCATCACCGTCGGCAAGGACGAGTTCCAGGTGCTGTCGGTCAGGGACCCGGCACAGCTGCCGTGGAAGGCGCTGGGCGTGGACGTCGTCTTCGAAGGCACGGGGCTGTTCACGAAGCGGGACGACGCCGCCAAGCACATCACCGCGGGGGCGAAGAAGGTGGTGATCACGGCGCCGGCCAAGAACCCGGACCTGACCATCGTGCTCGGGGTCAACGAGGACAAGTACGATCCCGCCAGGCACCACATCCTCTCGAACGCTTCCTGCACCACCAACTGCCTGGCGCCGATCGCCAAGGTGCTGCACGAGCAGTTCGGCATCCGCAAGGGGTGGATGACGACGGTGCACTCCTATACCAACGACCAGCAGCTGCTCGACCTGCCCCACAAGGATTTGCGTCGGGCCCGCGCCGCGGCGCTGTCGATCATTCCGACCACCACCGGCGCGGCGGTCGCGGTCGGCGAGGTGCTGCCGGAGATCAAGGGCCGGCTCGACGGCATCGCGATGCGGGTGCCGACGCCGAACGTCTCGGTGGTGGACCTGGCGGTGTTGGTCGACAAGAAGACCTCGGGCGAGGAAGTCAACGCGGCGTTCAAAGCGGCGGCCGACGGTCCGCTCAAGAACATCCTGGAGTACAGCGACGCCGAGCTGGTGTCGATCGACTTCCGCGGCAACCCGCACTCCTCAATCCTCGACGCGCCCTACACCGCGGTAATGGACGGCGACTTCGTCAAGGTGCTGTCGTGGTACGACAACGAGTGGGGCTACTCGAACCGCTGCGTCGACCTGCTGCGCTACCTCGTGAAGAAGGGGCTGTAGCGCGTGCGCGCCGTCAAGGACCTCGACATCGCGGGGAAGCGGGTCTTCCTTCGCGTTGACTTCAACGTGCCGATCAAGAACGGCACCATCGGCGACGACACCCGGGTGCGGTCGTCGCTGCCGACGATCCGGTATGCGCTCGAGCGCGGCGCCACGGTCGTGCTGGCGTCGCATCTCGGGCGGCCCAAGGGCAAGCCCAACCCGGAATACTCGCTGCGGCCGGTGGCGGCGCGGCTGTCGGAGCTGCTCGGCCGGCCGGTCGAGTTCGCGGAAGACTCCGTCGGCGCGGCGGCGACCTCGGCGATCGAGCGGGCGGAACGCGGCGGCAAGGTGGTGCTGCTCGAGAATCTTCGTTTCCACGCGGAGGAGGAGAAGAACGACCCGGCGTTCGCCAAGCAGCTGGCGGGGCTGGCCGACGTCTACGTCAACGACGCGTTCGGCTCGGCGCACCGCGCCCATGCCTCGACCGAGGGCATTGTCCATCAGATCAAGGAAAGCGCCGCGGGGTTGCTGATGGCCGCGGAGGTCGAGTACCTCGGGAAGATCCTGGAGCGGCCGGACCGGCCGTTCGTCGCCGTGCTCGGCGGCGCCAAGGTCTCGGACAAGCTCGAAGTGATCCAGAACCTGGTGCCGCGGGTCGACGCGCTGCTGATCGGCGGCGCCATGGCCTACACGTTCTTCAAGGCGCAGGGCATTCCGGTCGGCCGTTCGCTGGTCGAGGCAGACCTGCTCGATGCGGCGCGGGACGTCGTCCGCCAGGCGGAAGCGCGGAAGCTGCGCCTCGAGCTGCCGGTCGATCATGTGGTGGCGCCGAAGCTCGAAGCCGGGGCGCCCGCGGAGACGCTCGATGTCGGCGATGCCGCGATCGGCGACCGCATGGGGCTCGACATCGGGCCGAAGACGATTGCGGCGTACCGGAAGATCATCGCCGGGGCCAGCACGGTGACGTGGAACGGCCCGATGGGCGTCTTCGAGATCGATGCCTTCGCCAAGGGGACCATCGAGATCGCCCGCGCGGTGGCCGAGGTCAAGGGGACGACGGTGATTGGCGGCGGCGATTCGATCGCGGCCGTGGCCAAGGCGGGGGTGACGGATCGGATCACCCACATCTCGACCGGCGGCGGCGCATCGCTCGAGTTCCTCGGCGGCCGCACGCTGCCGGGCGTCGTCGCGCTCGGTTAACCAGAGCGGAGAGACATCATGCGCGTGCCATTCATCGCGGCCAACTGGAAGATGTTCAAGACCGTCCAGGAGGCGGTGGTCTTCGCCAAGGAGTTCCGGACGCTGGTCAAGGACATGGAGGACGTCGAGATCGTCGTGGCGCCGCCCTACACGGCGCTGCACGCGGTCGCCGAAGCGGTGCGCAACTCCCCCATCGGCGTGGCCGGGCAGAACCTGTACTGGGAGCGCGAGGGGGCGTTCACCGGCGAGATCAGCGCCGCGATGCTGAAGGAGGCGGGGGCCGAATACGCGCTCATCGGCCACTCCGAGCGGCGGCGGCTGTTTCACGAGACCGACGAGACGGTCAACCGCAAGCTGGTGGCGGCGCTGGCGGCGCAGCTGACCCCGATCGTCTGCGTCGGCGAGACGCTCGAGGAGCGGGAGAAGAACGACACCCTGGCGGTGCTCGACCGGCAGATCACGGCGGGCCTGGACGGCCTCAACGGCGACCAGGTCGGCTCGCTGGTCCTCGCCTATGAGCCCGTCTGGGCGATTGGCACGGGACGCAACGCCACACCGCAGCAGGCGGGCGAGGCGCACGCGCACATCCGCTCGCGGGTGCGGCAGGGATTCGGCGGCGCGGCGGCCGACCACTGCCACATCATCTACGGCGGCAGCGTGAAGCCGGACAATATCCACGAGCTGATCCAGCTCCCGGACGTGGACGGCGCGCTCGTCGGCGGCGCCAGCCTCGACGTCAAGGCGTTCTTCGACATTGTGGCGCGGAGCCGCCAGGGCGCGGTATAATCGACCGTTATGCTCTACTACCTGCTCTCGACGGCCTACGTCCTCGCCTGCTTCCTCCTGCTGCTGGTCGTCCTGCTCCAGCAGGGCAAGGGGGGCGACATGGCGAGTGCGTTCGGCGGCGGCGGCAGCCAGACGGCATTCGGCGCCCGGGCCGGCGCAACGGTGCTGACCAAGGCCACGGCGGTGCTGGGCGCGCTGTTCATGCTGGGCGCGATCGTCCTGGGCTCGATCGGCCAGAAAGGCCCCGGCTCGCTGATGCGCGGCCTCGGGTCGCCGGCGCCCGTCACCGCGCCGCCGCTCTCGACGCCTGCCCCGACAGGGGCGCCGGCGGCCACCACGCCCGCGCCGGCGGCGCCTTCGACGCCGACGACGACGCCGGAGCAGCCGAAGAAGTAGCGCGCGTTCTCACCCTCGCGAAAGTGGCGGAATTGGCAGACGCACCAGCTTGAGGGGCTGGCGCTCGCAAGAGCGTGGGGGTTCGAGTCCCCCCTTTCGCACCAATATTGAATCGGCGGGGCCCCCTGCCTGCGCGCCGTAGCCTGGCGAAGGCGTGCACCCCGCCTGGCGCCCTTCATTGCGCTCGCGCTCCATGCCGGCCGCGATTGAATCGGCGGGACCGCTGCTTTTCGCGCCGAAGCCTCGGCGAAGGAGGGGCAACCTCCACAAACCCCGTGCGCCCCCAGTTGACAGCGCTCTCCACTAGGAGGACACTTGTACTCCCATAGTTCGTCAATGCAACGAGAAGCTGATGAAAGAAGCCAGGGCGAAGAGCAGGAACGAGCTGCTGCCGGGCACCCTCGAGATGTTGATTCTGAAGACGCTGTCGACCGAGTCGATGCACGGCTACGGCATCGCCCAGCACATCCAGATGCTCTCGGCGGACGTGCTGACGATTGAAGAGGGCTCGCTCTATCCGGCCCTGCAGCGGATGCTCGTCAAGGGATGGGTGCTCGCTGAGTGGAAACGGTCGGCGAACAACCGGCGCGCGCGGTTCTACACGCTCACGACCAGCGGGAAACGGCAGCTCGGCGTCGAGGAATCGCGATTCTCGCAGATGTTCGGCGCGATCAGGCGCGTGATGAAGACGACGTAGGGCGCGACAGACGTCGTGCCCTGAGCTCAGGAGAATGCCGTGGGGTCTCTGCTCCGACGTCTGCTGTTCTTCTTCCAGCGGAGTAAATTCGACAGCGATTTGCAGGACGAGCTGCGTTTTCACGAGGAGATGAAGGCGCGCGCCCTCGCCGACGCGGATGGCCTGAGCGGTGACGAGGCGCGGACGGCCGCGCGGCGGCGGCTCGGCAATCCGCGGCGGCTGCGGGAACAGTCGCGCGAACCGTGGACGTTCGCAGCGTTCGAAAGCTTCGCGCAGGACGCACGCCACGCGCTGCGGCTGATGCGGCGCGATCCGGGATTCACGGTCACCGCCCTCGCCACCCTCGCGCTCGGCATCGGCCTCAACACCGCGATTTTCTCCGTCGCCTACGGCGTGCTGTGGCGTCCGCTGCCGTATCACGACCCCGATCGGCTCGTCCTCCTCTCGTCAGCGCAGGAGACCGACACCGGGCTGAAGAGGTTCTCGACCTGGGCGCCGGTGGCATACGACGGGCTGCGCCCGCGTGTCATCGCGCTCGACCAGCTCGCCGCCTACGCCTCGATTGATGTGCAGCTGACCGGACGCGGCGAGCCGCGGCAGCTCCCGGCGGTCGACGTCAGCCCGAATTTCTTCGCCACGCTGGGCGTCAGTCCGGCGCGCGGCCGCGCCTTCCTCGCCGGCGCCGGGGCGCCGGACGACGACCGCAGCGTGATCGTCAGCGATCGGCTGTGGCGCGCGGCGCTCGCCGCCGATCCCGGGGTCGTCGGCCAGACCATCACCGTCGACGGCGTCCCCCGCACGGTGGTCGGCGTGCTGCCGTCGGACTTCAGCTTCAGGCCGGCAATCGGGAGCGGCGCCCTCCCGGAAGTCGACCTGTTTCTTCTCAATCGCTGGCCCGGCGACACCGGCGCGAGCGCCTTTCTCTTCCTGTTGGGCCGCCTCACCCCGGGCGCGACCGCGGAGCGCGCGGAAGCGGAGCTGACGGCGCTCGTGAACGAGCCGTCAATCGTGCCGGCCGGCGCCCTCGGACAGGAAGGGGCGCTGGCGCCGACCGGCCGCCGGCTGGCGCGCGCGGTCGGCATGCAGGAGTACGGCACCAGATCGGTGCGCACGCTGCTGCTGGTTCTGCTCGGCGCGGTGTCGGTCGTGCTGCTGATCGCGTGCCTCAATGTCGCCAACTTGCAGCTGGCGCGGCTCTCGGCGCGCCGCGGCGAACTGTCGGTGCGCATGGCACTTGGCGCCGGACGCCGCCGCATCGTCCGCCAGCTGCTGACCGAAGCGGCCGTGCTGTCGCTGCTCGGCGCGGCCCTCGGCGTGATGCTCGCGCAGGCGGCGATCGGTCTGACGCTGCCGCTCGTCCCGCCATCGGCGCTGCCACGTCTCGGTGGCATCCTGATCGACGCGCGCGTGATGGCGTTCTGCCTCGGCTTGTCGCTCGTCGCGACGCTGCTCGTCGGCGTCGTGCCGGCGCTGCGCGTCGGCGGGGCCGCGTTTGGCGAAGGGCTGGCGCTGCACGCCGGCGCCGCGCGCACGACCGGCGACCGTCAGGGCGAGCGGCTGCGGACTCTGCTCGTCGCCGGGCAGATCGCGATGACGCTCGTCCTGCTGATCGCCGCGGGCCTGCTGATCCACAGCTTCGTCCGTCTCACCTCGGTCTCGACCGGCTTCGCATCCAGGGACGGCGACGGCGTCGTCCAGACCGTCAGGGTGACGCTGCCCGAACGGCTCGCCGACAGGCCCGAGTTCAGCCAGGCATTCGCCCGCGGCGTGCTCGAGCGGATACAGTATCTGCCTGGCGTGAAGTCGGCAAGCGTGATCAACTCGGCGCCGTTCGGCATGATGTTCATCCAAAGCGACTTCGCCATCGAGGGGCGCCCAAAGCCGACGCTGCTTGCCGGCATGCCCAAGATCGAGCCGGGGTATTTCACGACAATGGGGATTCCGCTGCTGGCGGGGCGCGACTTCGGCCCGCGAGACACCGCCGACGCGCCGAAGGTGGCGATCGTCAGCGAACGTATCGTGCGCGAATGCTGTCCCGGCGGCCCGATGGCGGCCCTCGGCCGGCGCGTCCGCCTCGGCGGGCTGGGGCCCGGCGACGATCGCGGCGAGTGGCTGACGGTGGTCGGCGTCGTCGCCGACGTCCGCCAGCGGGGCCTCGATCAGGACCTCAAGCCGATGATCTACACGCCGTTCCAGCAGGAGCGCACGGCCCCCTTCCTGCTGCGGTTTGTGTCGTTCGTCGCCCGCACGGCCACACCCGCCAGTGTCGTCGAAGGCATCGGCGCGGAAATCCGCCGCGCCGTGCCCGATCTGCCGATCGTCGGGACGCTGACGATGGACGAAGCGGTGGCGGCGTCGGTGGCGGCGCCGCGTTTCCGGACGCTGCTGCTCGGGCTGTTCGCGGTCGCCGCGACGCTGATCGCGACCTGCGGCATCTACGGATTGATGGCCTACGCCGTGACGCAGCGCCGCCGCGAGATCGGCGTGCGCATGGCGCTAGGCGCGGAATCCGGCGACGTCCTCCGCCTCGTGCTGACGCGGGCCCTTCGCATCGTCGGCGCCGGCCTGATCGTCGGCCTCGCCGGGGCCGTTGGCGTCACTCGCGTGCTGCAGCGTTTCCTGTTCGGGGTGACGCCGACCGATCCACTCGCGTTCACGGTCGTGACGCTGCTGCTGATGGCGGTGGGACTGATGGCTGCCTGGCTGCCGGCGCGCCGCGCGACCAGAATCGACCCGTGCGCGGCGCTGCGCGCGGAGTAGCCGTCAACGGGAAGCAGGAGACCGAGGAGGCCCGAATGCGACGGGGAATGACGATGTTGGCGGCGGTCGGATTGCCCGTGACCTCGATTGCATTTGCCACCGCGTGTGCCACGCCACCGTCTAACTGCGGCGCCCCTCCGCCGCCCCCTGTTGTCGCCGGCGGCGCGGGGCCCGGCGAACTCGTCAACCTCGCCGACTGGCTTGCGGCCGGCCGCATCAGGGCGGTCAACCGCCAGGTCACGGCCAGCGACGGCGGCGCTGCCGTGCGCGTCACGGCCGCGGCCGGCAATGGACTGATCTGGCTCGAAGGCACCGATTTCGCCGAGGGCATCATCGAAGCCGACGTCTGCGGTCGCAACGTCGACTCTGAAAGCTTCCTTGGTATCGCATTCCGCGGCCGGGATGACAAAACTTTCGAGGCCGCATACCTCCGGCCGTTCAACTTCCGGGCGAGCGATGCCGCACGCCGCGGTCATGCCGTGCAGTACATCGCCGAACCCGACCATGACTTCTCGCTCCTCAGGCAGAAGTATCCGGAGGAGTTCGAGCACGCGGTCGATCCCTCGATCGTACCGACCGCGTGGATCCGGTTGCGCGTCGTTGCCCACGAGCGGCGCGTGCAGGTGTTCGCCGGTCAAGGAGACACGCCAGCGCTCGATGTGCGATCGCTGCCCGCCCCGGCCCGCGGCCGGGTCGGACTCTTCGTCGGCAACGGCAGTGACGGCGTGTTCGCGAACGTCGGTATTGTTCAAGGGCCCTGAGCCTGGGCGCTGGCAGGGCGAGAGACATAATGGACGGTAGGACTCTTTCGTGCTGGCGTCGCAGATGAGCTCGCGGAAAGCTTCCGATGCCCAGCGCGGGCACGCGTCTTGAACTCCCCCGATCATGAAAACCTCGCCGAAGCTCGTCATTACCATGGCTGGCGGCTTGATAGTCGCGGCGCTTGCCTCGGCGGCGGCAACGCCGCAGAAGCGGGCCCGGCCCGCCCGCGGAGAACAGATCCGGCTGATGGCGTCGGCTTATTGCGACGGTGGGCCGACCAGGTCCGGGGTCAACGCGCGGCCGGGGATGGTGGCCACCGACCCGAGAGTGCTGCCGATCGGGTCGGTGATCAGCATCAAGGCGCCCGGCAGCCGGCACTCAGGGACCTACACCGTCACCGACACCGGCGCCGCCGTGAAGGGGCATGACGTGGACATCTTCATGCGCAGCTGCGCCGAGGCCAAAGCATTCGGCAAACGCCCGGTAGTGGCGAAGATCGTGAAACGCGGGCCGGACACGGCAGAGGCGCGTTGACGCGCCCGTGCCGGCTGCGTCCGGCGCCTCGCGCCTAGGGCGTCTTGCGCTGGCTGGACTGGGAGTCGAGGATCGGACGGAACGGTCCGAACTGGTGTTGCGCTGGGGAAAAGTCGTCCGCGTAAGGCGGGAACGGCGCGTCGATCGGCTTGCGCGTGCGGTCCGGATAATCGCGCTCGAGATGGGCGCGCGCCGGACGCGGCTGG
>JBDTOB010000095.1:0-8302 GCA_039933435.1 Acidobacteriota bacterium
ATTCTCGTCAACAACGCCGGATCGCTGGTCGTCCGGCGGCTGCTCCACGAGGTGACCGAGGAGGCGCTCGACGAGATTTTCGCGCTCAATCTCAAGAGCGCGGTGCTGGCGGCGCAGGCCGCCGCCGGTCCCATGGTCGCGCGCCGCCGCGGCGCCATCGTCAATATCGTCTCGATTGCCGGGCACACCGGCGGCGGGCCGGGCGCCGGCGCCTATGCCTCGGCCAAGGCGGCGCTGACCGCCTATACCAAGTCGCTCGCGAAGGAGCTGGCGCCGCACGGCGTGCGCGTCAACGCGGTGTCGCCGGGAGTGATCGACACGCCCTTCCACGAGGTGTTCTCGACGCCGGAGATGATGAAGAACTTCGTGGCGGCGATTCCGATGGGGCGGGTGGGGACGGCCGCCGAGTGCGCCGCGGTGATCGCGTTTCTGGTGTCCGACGCGGCGAGCTACATCGCCGGCGAGACGATCGAAGTCAACGGCGGCCAGCTGACGCGGTAGCGGCGGCGCGGGACGGCGCTCCGGCGAGCACCGCCTGCATCGCGGTGATCACCGTCGCCACCACATAGTCCTCGTCGTCGAGATGGCTGACGCGGAGGTCCACGGTGGCGTGGCGCGCCGCGCCGGCGTAGTCGGTGCTGACCGTCAGTTCCGCGAAGTCCGGTTCGTCGGCCGGCCAGCCGGCGGCGGAGTCCAGCCGCAGGCTGCAGCCCTTGCCGTTGACGTCGAGGCGCGCGCTTTCGATTCGGTCCCGCAGCGCATATGGAATGACGACCCCGTCGGACACGCGCGTCCGGGCCGGTGCCGGCGATGAGGCGGCGGTGGCGGCTGGCGTGGCGGCCGGCGCTGCGGCCTGGCCGGTTATCCAGGCGCAGGCGTCGTCTCGTCGGGTGAAGGCGGCGACGCTGGCGCCGCGGCCGACGGCCAGGATGGAGATCTCGCGGGCGGTATTGTGGGACGTGGCGTCGCAGAGGAGCGCCAGCATCGAGCACGGGAAGGCGGTGGCGAAGAGCCCCGCGAACAGCCGTCCTTCGTCGGCCGAGGGGGCGTAATCGAGCGCGGTGACGTCGACGAGCAGCGGAATGCCCTGGCGGTAATCCGGATGGCGCTGGACCGCCAGGAAGGCACGGTGCCCTTCGGCACTGGTGCCGGTGCCCTGCGCCCGCAGCACGAGCATGCGGGGATCGGCGCTGGCCGAGATGTCGAAGGTCATCGTCCGCGCTCTCAGTGGTCGAGGTGAATGAAGCCGCCGCTGGTCTCGCGCAGCACCCGCGTGTCGAGCAGCGCGGCGATCGCGGTATCGCACACCGCCTGATCCAGGTTCCACAGCCGCGCCGCCTGCCAGCGGGTGAGGCGGAGGTTCGGGATGGCGCGGTATTCCGCCTCGATCAGCGTCGCGATGCTGGCCGGGTCGGTGGCGCTGACGCGCGCCGGCGTCGACGCCTCTCGCGCGGCGCGGGTCCGCTCACGGCCGAGGGTGATCTGCAGGCGCTCGGCGAGCGCGGCGAACTGATCCGCGGACTGGCGGAGGATGGCGTTCTCCTCACGCAGCTCCCGAATCGTGTCCAGGCAGGCCTTGTGAGCGCTCTGATCGGCAGCCTGCTTCTCGGCCGGGCCCGACCGTTCGATGGTCCGGGCGTCGCGGGAGAGGCTGTCCGGGGACGAGAGGCGACTGGTGTGCATCAGCGACATGGTGTCCGCCCAGGAGCAAGGACCGCGCCGGTCTCGTGGCTCGAGCTGAGCGTTTAGTTGCAGCAGTTTACGGGAGCACGACGACTTGAGATGAAGGCCCTGTGTTCCGCAATGGCACACGATGGCCCTGATATGAAAGTCTTCTAGAGTCGCTTAATGTCTTCCTCGCGTGGGTCCGCGGCAGCGCCGTATCAGCGGCGGTCGGCGGTCAGTGCAGGGTCGGGCGGTGGCGGACGTCCGGTCCGGAGGCGAGCAGCCGGGCGGTCAGATCGAGCACGTCCTGCATGTTCATCGGCTTGAAGCACAGGTCGGCACCGAGCGCGCGGACCGCCTCCTGCGCGGTGTCGTCCAGGTGCGTATCGGCCGTGATCACGGCCACGGGGATCAACCGGCGGTCGGGGTGGGCGCGCAGTGACAGCAGGAAACCGAGGCCGCCCATGCCGGGCATGCGCAGGTCGAGGAGCACCGCGTCGGGCATCAGGCCGCCGTCAAGCAACCGCAGCCCATCCTCGGCGCTCCCGGCCGGAACCGTGGCATAGCCATCGAGCTCGAGCGTTTCGGTGAACGCCGAGACGATCGAGGCTTCGTCATCGACCACCAGGACAACGGGCGTGCGAGGCTGCGCCATTGGCGGGTACATGCTACCCCAAGGAGAGGTTCCGGGTTCCGGGTTCCGGGTTCCGGGTTCCGGGTTCCGGGTTCCGGGTTCCGGGTTCAAGGTTCAGGGTTCAGGGTCTACGGTCCCATTCGCGCTTTGCCAAAATCGCTGGGAGGACTTACTATCCGCTCTCCACTTTCCTCTTTCAGGAGTTGCCGATGTTCATCTCATGGGGCCGCGGCGCGACGACGGGTCGCGGGGTTGCCGGGCTCGCGGCGCTGCTGCTCGTCCTGCTCGCGGCGCCGGCGACGGCACAGACGGTGACCGGCCGGATTTCCGGCCGCGTGACCGACGCCTCGGGCGGCGTGCTCCCGGGCGTCACCATCACCGTCACCAACACCAATACCGGCCTGGTGGTCGAACGGGTCACCGACGAGACCGGGCAGTACGTCGCCACCAACCTGCCGGTCGGCCCCTACAGCGTCGATGCCGCGCTCGCCGGCTTCCGCAAGATTCAGCGCACCGGCATCCAGCTCGGCGCCGACGGCCGCATCTCCGCCGACTTCAGCCTGCCGGTCGGCGGCCTCAGCGAAAACGTCGAGGTGCAGGCGGTGCGCGGCGAGACGGTCAATCGCACCTCGGGTGAGGTGTCGCGCACCATCGACTCCGCCCAGATCAAGGATCTCGCCTTCAACGGCCGCAACTACATGGAGCTGGCGTCGCTCATTCCCGGCGCCGTCGCCACCGATTTCGATCCGCTCAATCTCGCCACCAGCCTCAGCATCACCGGCCAGTCGATCAACGGCAGCCGCGGCAACACCAACAACCTGACCATCGACGGCGGCCAGAATCTCGACTCCGGCTCGAACGGCAGCCAGGTGAACAACGTCGGCCTGAGCTTCATCGACCAGGTCAAGATCCAGACCTCGAACTTCTCGGCCGAGCTCGGCCGCAACTCCGGCGCCTCGATCAATGTCGTCACCAAGAGCGGCACCAACCGGATCGGCGGCACCGCCCGATTCGACTACCGCGACGAGGCGCTCGACACGGCCAACTACTTCGCGGCGCGCGATGCCGCCGGCAACCGGACCAAGCCGGCGCTCGGCTTCCGCAACGTCGAGGCAGCGGTCGGCGGACCGATCGTCCGCAACAAGCTGTTCTTCTTCGGCGGACAGCAGTACCGGACGATCAACCGGTTCACCAATCCCTCGCGCCAGACGCTGCCCACCCGCGCCGACCTGGCCGGTGACTTCTCCTTCCGTCTGCGCGGCGCCGACGGCGTCGTCGGCACCGCCGACGACGGGGTGCTCGTCGATCCGCTGACCGGACAGGGCTTCCCCGGCAACCGGATTCCGGAGGCGCGCATCACCGCCGACGGCCGGGCGGTGGCCAGTACCTACGCGAAGATGATCGGCCTGGCCGCCGAGTATCGCGATACGCCGACGGCCAACAACGCCACGTTCCAGCTGGCGAATCCCTACAAGTTCCGGCAAGACGTCGTCCGGCTCGACTGGCAGGCGACCGGCACGCAGCGCATCTACGGCCGCTACCTCCACGACAACTACGACCTGCTCGATCCCTACGGCGTGTTCTCAGGCGCCGCGCTGCCGACCGTGCCGACCAACCGCCTGCGGCCGGGCTACAGCTACCAGGTCAGCCACACCTACGTCGCCGGCAAGAACCTGATCAATGAGGCAAAGGTGAGCGCTGCCTGGAACGGCCAGCGGATCAACCCGCAGGGGGACACCTGGCGGCGCGAAACGTACGGCTACGCCTTCGCGCAGCTGTTTCCCGGCGGGTTCATCACCGACGGCATTCCCAGCGTCGGCGTCAACGGCTTTGCCGGGATCACCGGACCGTCGTTCGCGCTGCTGTCGCCGACCACCGACATCACCTTCCAGGACTCGCTCACCTACCTGCGCGGCCGCCACTCACTCAGGACCGGGGCCGCGGTGTCGCGCAACCGCAAGGACCAGAACGGCCGCGCCGCTTATCTCGGCAACGTCCAGTTCAACCCCGGCGGCAACCCGAACACGACCGGACTCGGCCTGGGCGATGCGCTGCTCGGGAACTTCCGGACCTACAACGAAGCCTCCGCCGATCCGGTCGGCTTCTTCCGCTTCACCGCCTACCAGGCGTTCGTATCCGACACCTGGCGGGTGCTCCCGGCGCTCAGCATCGAGGCGGGGCTGCGCTATGAATACCAGCAGCCGACCTATACGCAGGGGAACAACATCGTCAACTTCGATCCGGGCCTCTACGATCCTTCCAGGGCGGTGACCGTGCAGCGCAACGGCCTGCTCGTCCCGGGGTCGGGGGCGCGGTTCAACGGGCTGATTCGCGCCGGCGACGGCATTCCGTCGGACCAGAAGGATCGGGTGCAGCTGCTGACCGGTGGCGCCTACGACCAGATTCCGACCGGCGCGCCACGCGGGCTGTATCGCGCCCAGCATCTGGTGATGCCGCGCCTCAGTTTCGCCTACTCGCTGACCCCCTCGACGGTCATCCGCGGCGGCGGCGGCCTGTTCTACGACAAGCCCGAGGGCAATCTGGTCTTCTCGCAGCTGAACCTGCCGCCGATTCTCGACAACGTCACCTTCGAGAACGCCAACATCGCCAACCCGACCGGCGGCAGTGCCTCGGCTGTCGGCGCGATTGGCGACATCAATGCCATCAACCCGGACCTGCAGCTGCCGCAGCAGGTCAACTTCAGCCTCGGGGTGCAGAAGGAGCTCGGCGGCGGCTACTTCGTCGAGGCCAGCTATGTCGGCAACCGCGGCCGGCATCTGATCCGGCAGCCGGACATCAACCAGCCGTCCTTCGTGGACCAGCAGGCGAATCAGCGGCTGCCCTCGGCGCAGCGCGCCTCGACCAACTTCCTCCGTCCCTACAAGGGCTACTCGGCGATCCGGATGCGACTGAGCGATTCGCAGTCCACCTACAATTCGCTGCAGCTCTACGCCACGAAGCGCAAGGGGGCGCTGACCTTCACCACCTCCTACACGCTCGGCAAGGCGCTCACCGATGCCAGCGGCAACGGTGACAATCCCGAGGATCCCTTCAACCGCGCCTACAGCTACGGTCCCGCGAGCTTCGATCGCCGCCACGCGTTCGTCGCCACCTTCACCTACCGGCTGCCGTTCCTGCTCGACCGCGGCGACCTGCTCGAGACCACGCTCGGCGGCTGGGAGGTCAGCGGCAAGACGCGCTACCAGACCGGCCAGTACCTGACGGTGCAAGGGAACACGCTCGGCGTCGGACGACGCGCCGACTACGTCGGCGGCAGCGTCGAAGGGCCGCGCACCGAAGCGCAGTGGTTCAACACCGCCGCCTTCACCAATCCTCCCGAAGATCGGCGCGGCAACGCCGGGGTCGGGCAGGTGGAAGGGCCGGCCTTCTATCAATGGGATCTGTCCGTGCGGAAGAACTTCCGCTTCGGCGGGCGTTACAGCCTGGCGCCGCAGTTCGACATCTTCAATGTCTTCAACCGCGTCAACTTCAACAATCCCAACGTCAGCGTCACCTCGGGCGCCTACGGCACGATCAACTCGGCCAACCCGTCCCGGCAGATGCAGCTCGGCATCCGGCTGGACTTCTGAGGCACGGAGAGCGACATGATTCGCGCACAGACAGCTGTCGGCGCCGTTCTGATCGCGCTCTGTCTGACCGCCGCCGCCGGCGCGCAGACGCCCGGGACCGAGGCGCCGTATGAGCCGAAGGTCGGCCAGCAGGGCAAGGACGTGGTCTGGGTGCCGACGCCGCAGGCCCTGGTCGACAAGATGCTGGAGATGGCCGGGCTGACGGCGCAGGACTATCTGATCGACCTCGGCTCCGGGGACGGACGCACGGTCATCACCGCCGCCAAGCGCGGCGCCAGGGCGCACGGCATCGAGTACAACCCCGAGATGGTCGCGCTCGCCACCCGCAGTGCCGCCGCGGCCGAAGTCAGCGACAAGGCCACGTTCGAGAAGGCCGACATCTTCGAGAGCGACTTCTCCAAGGCCACGGTCATCACCCTGTTCCTGCTGCCGCAGCTGAATCTCAAGCTGCGGCCCATCCTGCTCGATCTCGCGCCCGGCACCCGGATCGTCTCCAATTCCTTCACCATGGCGGAGTGGCAGCCCGACGAGACCGCGACGCTGACCGACGGCTGCACCAGCTGGTGCACGGCGCTGTTCTGGATCGTTCCCGCGCGGGTCGAGGGCGCATGGCGGATGGGCAGCGCTGACCTGGTGCTGACGCAGGCATTCCAGCACATCAGCGGCACGCTCGGAGGGACGCCGATTGCCGGCGGGGCGCTCAAGGGCGCGGAGATCGCCTTCAGCGTCAACGGCGCCACCTATACCGGCCGCGTCGCCGGCGGCACCATGACCGGCACCGACAGCAGCGGCGCCGCATGGTCCGCGGCGCGCAAGATCAGCGGCTGAGCTTTTCCGCCTCCGAAGCGCCGGCCGCCGGCGGCGCGCCCCGGTCGTCGCCGGCGCGCCCGGTTCGGCGACGGTCGCCGAGACGATGCTCTTCCTGCAACTGATGGTCGAGGCGCTCAGCCAGATGTCCGAACGCCGCACCCGAGCGCCGCAGGACGGCGTTTTCTTCCAGCAGGCGGCGAATCAGCAGGTGACACTGTTCGAGAGAGTCAGGAAATTCCATTTCCGGCCAGGCACGATGTCCCGAGGAAAAAAGACCGGTGCTTACGCGCGCGGCGGGGTCGCGGTCGTCTGGCGTCCATCGAGCTTGTCGCCGATGTAATCCAGGAGGGCCGACGGAGAAATCGGCTTGACCAGATACTCCGCGCCCATCGCCCGCGCCTCTGCCTGCAGGACGACATCGTCGAAGCCGCTGATGACGATGACCGGGATGTTGAGTTCGGTGGTGGCGATGAGCTGCAGGCCGTTGAAGGCGCCCAGCCGGACGTCGGCGATCAGCATGTCGGGGGCCGCGGTTTTCAGCAGCCGGCGGCCTTCCTCGAAGGTGCTCGCCACCAGGACCTCGAGACCCTGATTCTCGATGAGTTGCTGCAGCCCTGAGAGGCAGGATTCGTCATCGTCCACGATCAGCACGCGATGCGGCATTGCGGCAGCCTCCGGGCCTGGACTGAAGGGCGGGGGTTCACGACGCCAGTATTGCACAGCTCACACCCGCCATCGCATCTTGTTGGTGGTCACCGGCGCGGCACCCATGCCAGCCCGTCCGGCTGGCGTCCGGCGTCGATGCGTCCGGTGGCGGTGAGTGTCTTGAGGTCGATGACGGCGACGTAATCGTCAGGGGTGACCGACACGTAGGCGCGCGCGCCGTCGGGCTGCATCTGGATGCCCGCGGCGCCGCGGCCAAGCGGCAGCCGCTTGACGGTTTTCCTGCTGGCGGTGTCGATGATCACCAGGTCCGGGCCCGAGAGGGTGGAGACGAACACCAGTTTCCCATCAGGTGTGAACTTGAGCCGGTTGGCGCCGCCGACGTCGGCCTGCAGCGTCGCGGTGACGCGCCGGGTGGCGAGATCGACGATCGAGACCGTGCCGTCCTGGGCGTTGCCGGCCCAGATTTCCCGTCCGTCGGGGCTGACATCGAATCCTTCCGCGCCGCGTCCGACCGGGATGATGGTTTCGCTCCAGTCGGTCTGCGGGCCGCCGCCTCCGCCCCGGCCTCGTCCTTCGACCGTGCGCCGTTCGACGAAGGTCATGGTCGCCGAGCCGATGTTGGAGGTGACCATCCACTTGAGGTCCTTCTCGACGGCAATCATGTGGGTGCGGTCCTGGCCGGTGCCGAGGATCCAGTCGACCTTGCCGGCGGCAGGATCGTAGCTGCCGATGGCTTTCGCCGCTTCGGCGGTGAACCAGAGCTTGCCGCCGACGAAGTCCAGGCCATGCGGCGCCCTGAGGGGGCCGAGGTCGATCGGCGCCAGCGTCTTCATCGCCACGAGGTCGACCACGGTGATGATGTTGCCGCCGCCGTGGTAGTTGGCGATGTAGGCCGTCCGCCCGTCGGCGGAGACCGCCACTTCGTGGGGATCGGGGC
>JBDTOB010000096.1:0-8287 GCA_039933435.1 Acidobacteriota bacterium
CGAGCGCCGGATCGATGCCGGCGCGCGCCACCGCCTCGCGCACGACGATGGCGCCAAGCTCGGTGGCCTTGAGGTCCTTCAGGGCGCCGAGAAACTTGCCGGCAGGAGTGCGGACGGCGGAGACGATGACGATGTCAGAGGAGGCCATAGGTGAAGGTGTCCGAGGGTGCCAAAGTGCCAGGAACAAGGTGCCAGGAATAAGGTGCCACGGTGCGAAGATGCGAAGCTGCCACGGGTGCTGAGGGTGGAGACGGTCAGCCGCCGCTGGTCTTGATGCGGCGGATCTGATCGGGGCCGAGGAGGGTCTGCATCTTGGCAAGGACCGAGTCCCTGGCGCGGTCGAGCTCAGCGGTCCAGCGGGCATCGGTCGCGCGGACGCTGAGCACGCCCTTCTCGTCGAGTGCGATGGTCGTCGCCCGCGCCAGCGCCGGCCCGACCGCCAGCTGCCAGGCCAGGGCGGTCCGCTCCTTCGACGGCCGCTGCCGGCGCAGCACCTCCGCGAGCACCCGGGAGCCGAAGCTCTGAACAGCGATCATTGGAGACCATCCCAAAACCCGGAACCCGGAACCCGGAACCCCGAACCCCGAACCCCGAACCAGAACCCCGAACCCCGAACCCCGAACCAGAACCCCGAACCAGAACCCCGAACCCCGAACCCGGAACCCTGAACCCCGAAGGGACAATTCGATACTATCAGCACCCAGTGTCCCTGATTCTGGCATCCGCCTCGCCGCGGCGGGCGGAACTGCTGACCTCGGCGGGGTACCTGTTCGAGGTCGCTCCCGCCGACGTCGACGAGACCCCCAGGCCCGGCGAGGCGCCCGCCCCCTACGCGCTGCGGGTGGCGCGCGACAAGGCGCAGGCGGTGGCGGCGGCCCGCGCCGGGCAGACCGTCCTGGCGGCCGATACGGTCGTGGCCATCGACGGCCACATCCTCGGCAAGCCCGCCGACCACGGGGATGCCGCCCGCATGCTCCGGCTGCTGTCCGGCCGGCTGCACGACGTCCATACGGCGGTGGTGGTGGCCCCCCGCGACGGCGGCGAGCGGGCGGAAGTGGTGACCACCCGGGTCCGGTTCCTGGCGCTCACCGAGGCCGAGGTGGCGTGGTATGTGGCCTCCGGCGAGCCGGAAGGCAAGGCCGGGGCCTACGCCATCCAGGGGCGCGGCGCCCGCTTCATCGACTGGATCGACGGGTCGTGGTCGAACGTCGTCGGCCTCCCGATCGCGACCGTCTACCGGCTGCTCGACGGGGCGTAACCGATTGACCCGTCTCGGCGGAGCACGGTATTCTTACGGAGTCATCCCGGGACATCCTATGAAAGCCAAATCTCTCAAGCTTGCCGTCACGGTGGCGATCCTTGTCGTGGCCTTCGGCGCCCTGCTGTACTCGACGCTCCGGGACGGCACGGAGTACTACAAACACGTCGAGGAGGTCGCCAGCAATCCCGACGCCTGGCATGGCAAGAAGCTGCAGCTCCACGGCTACGTCGTCGACAAGTCGATCTTCGTGAAGCCTGACACCCTGGAGTACCGCTTCCAGGTGCAGAGCAAAGGGGCCGTCATGGCCGCCAGCTACACCGGCATCGTCCCCGACACCTTCAAGGACGGCTCGGAGGTGGTGCTCAAGGGGCACCTCGGGCCGAACGGGTTCGCGGTCGAGTCGAACGGCGTGATGGCCAAGTGTCCCTCGAAGTACGAAGCCAATAAAGCCACGGTTCCCGGCACCTGACCATGCCCAGTCTCGGCAACTTCCTGCTGCTCGCCAGCTTCGTCGTCTGCGCCTACGCCATTGCCGCCTCGGTCGCGGGAGCGCGGCGGCGCTCGCGGCGGCTGGTGGAGAGCGGCCTCGGCGCCTTCCACCTGATCACTGCGCTGATGACGGTCGCCTCGGTCGTCATGGTGCACGCCTTCGTCACCAACAACTACGCGGTGAAGTACGTGCAGCGGTATTCCGATACCGTGCAGCCGCTGTTCTACAAGATCGCGTCGTACTGGGGCGGGCTCGACGGCTCGATCATGTTCTGGGTGTTCCTGCTCGGGATCTTCGGCAGCATCGCGGTGCACACCAACCGCGAGCGCCACCGCGAGCTGATTCCCTACGTCGTCGCGGTGATTGCCGCGGTCGAGATGTTCTTTCTCTTCCTGATGGTCGTGCACAACAACCCGTTCACGACCTACCTCGGGCAGGCGCCGGCCGACGGCAAGGGGCTCAACCCGCTGCTCCAGAACTTCTACATGGCGATCCACCCGCCGTCGCTCTACATCGGTTTCGTCTCGATGACGATCCCGTATGCGTTCGGCATGGCGGCGCTCATCACCGGACATCTGGACGACTCCTGGCTGCGCGCGGTGCGGCGCTGGACGATGGTCGGGTGGCTGGTGCTGTCGTTCGGGCTGATTCTCGGGATGCTGTGGGCCTACGAAGAGCTCGGCTGGGGCGGCTTCTGGGGCTGGGATCCGGTCGAGAACGCGGCGGCGCTGCCATGGTTCACCGCCACCGCCTTCCTCCACTCGGTGATGGTGCAGGAGCGCCGCGGCATGCTGCGCGTCTGGAACGTCACGCTGGTGATCGTCACCTTCTTCCTGACCATTTTCGGGACCTTCATGACCCGGTCGGGGATCGTGCAGTCGGTGCATGCCTTCGGCGAGGATCGCGCGCTGGCGATGCTGTTCACGATCTTCATGGTGGCGATCCTGATCTTCAGCTTCGCGCTGGTCATCTACCGGCTGCCGATGCTGCGCGCGCGCCACGATCTCGACTCGTGGGTGTCGCGCGAAGCGGCCTTCCTCGCCAACAACTGGATCCTGCTGTTCTCCGCCTTCTTCGTGCTGTTCGCGACGATGTTCCCGACCTTGAGCGAGGCGGTGATGCACGAGCGGCTGACGGTGGGGCCGGCGTTCTTCAACAAGTGGATGCTGCCGATCGGCCTGGTCCTGCTGCTGTTGACCGGGATTGGTCCGCTGCTGGCGTGGCGCAAGTCGACCGTCACCAACCTGATCCAGCAGTTCCTGTGGCCGACGGTGGCGGCGGTGGCGACCGGGCTGGTGCTCTACCTGCTCGGCGTCCGCGTCTGGAGCTCGGGGGTCTGCTTCGCGTTCTGCGCGTTCGTGACGACGACCATCGGCCAGGAGTTCCTCCGCGGCGCCCAGGTGCGGCGGGAGACCACCGGCGCCGACCTGCTGACGTCGATGATCGGCCTGGTCAGCCGATCGCGGCGGCGCTATGGCGGCTACATCGTCCACGTCGGCATCGTCCTCATCTTCCTGGGGTTCGCGGGGCAGGGGTTCAAGCAGGAGGAGCAGGTGCTGCTCAAGGTCGGACAGCAGGCGACCGTCGCCGGCTTCACCGTCCGCCACGACGCCCTCAGGGTGACGACCGACCAGCAGAAGCAGATGGTGACCGGGCACGTCACCGTGACCCGCAACGGCAAGGTGCTCGGCGAGATGGAGCCGGCGCGGTGGTTCTTCAACAAGCACGAAGAAGAGCCGACCACCGAGGTCGCCATCCGCCGCGCCCCCGGCGAGGATCTCTATCTGGTGCTCGGCGGCTACGACGTCGCCACCCAGAGCGCGACCTACGCGATTACCGTCAACCCGCTGGTCAACTGGATCTGGTTCGGCTTCGTGGTGATGGCCTTCGGTACCGGCCTGGCGCTGCTGCCGGAGACGGCCTTTGCCTTCGTCGCGGCCAAGGTGCCGGGGGGCGCGGCGACCACCTCGCTGCTGCTGCTGGTGCTGCTGTGGCCGGCGGCGCTGGTGGCGCAGAGCCCCGAGTCGGTGTCGGTCGTGCCGCGCAGCGCCCTCGAGCGCCGGCTCGAAGGGGAGATTCTCTGCACCTGCGGCTGCCGGCGATCGCTGGAGAACTGCGGCATGCCGAACTGCCAGGGGCACGCCAGCCAGACCGCGAAGCTGCGGCAGTACCTGGCCGAGGGCAAGGACCACGATGCGGTCGTCGCCGCCTTCATCCAGGAGTTCGGCGGCCAGGACATTCTCTCGGCGCCGCTCGACCGGGGGTTCAACCGCCTGGCCTGGTTCTTTCCCTACCTGATTGGCGCCACCGGCGCCGCCAGCGTCGCGCTGGTGGCGTTTCGCTGGTCGCGCCGTGACGAAACCGCCGACCCGCCGATGCCGCCGGCCGCGGCCGGCGCCGATCCCGATCTCTCGGTGAGATTGGATGATGAGCTCCGCGATCTCGACTAGGCGGGGGCTCCCGTCCGTGCCTCCCGCCACCGGACGGCCGCAGGCCGCGCCCGAAGGCGCCTCCGGGGAGGCTGCCGATGCCGGCTTCAGGCCCTGGCATTTCTTCGTGCTGTCTTCGCTCGCGGCTGCCACCGTCGCGGTGCTGATGTCGCGCCAGTCGGGGCCCGCCCACCTGATTCTGATCAGCCTGATGATCGGCGCCGCCGGCGCCGCCGCGGCCGCGCTCTACCGGATGCTCGCGCCGCTGGCCGTGCGTGACGTCACCCTCACCAGCCAGCGGCAGTCGGAGCGCGGACGCGCCGCGCTCGAGCGCGAAAAGGCGCTGGTGCTGCGGTCGATCAAGGAGCTCGAGTTCGATCGCGCGATGGGGAAGGTGTCGCCGCGCGACTTCGACGAGATGTCGGCGCGGCTGCGCGCCCGCGCGATGATGCTCATCCGCCAGGCAGACGAGGGGGCCACGGGCTACCGCGAGCTGATCGAGCGCGAGCTGAGCGCCAGGCTGGTCACGCGGTCGCGCGGCGCGGCTACCCGGCCGCCGTCCACGCGTCCCGAGCCTGACGAGCTGATGCCGTCCGATGCGCCGGACGAAGCGCCGGCCGCCGAGGCAACCGGTATCCTGCACGCTACCCCCCGATGCGAGGCATGCGGCACCGCCAACGACGCCGACGCCGCCTTCTGCAAGCGCTGCGGCACCCCGCTGGAGCTGCCGGCATGACGCCCGCGCTCCGGCGGACCGTCTCCACACTCACCGTTCTTGCCGCGGTGCTCTGCGCCTGGACCGCCCCCGCGCGTGCGCAGATGCCGGACCCGCGGCAGATGGCGGGCCGGCCGCTGCCGGTCGGCGATCTGCCGGTCGGCACCGTCACCGTCCGCGTCGTCCGCCAGGCGATGACGAACGTGATCGCGGGACAGCAGGTCGAGCTGTCGGGTGCGGGACGGCCGCTCGGCGCCGCGACCGACGCGCAGGGACGCGCCGAGTTTCCCGGCCTGACCCCTGGCGCCACGGTGATGGCCTCCACCGTCGTGGACGGCGAGCGGCTGGAGTCACAGCCCTTCACCGTACCCTCGAGCGGCGGCATCAGGGTGGCGCTGGTGGCCGGCCTCGGACAGGAGAGCGGCGCCGGCGGCCAGGCCGCAGCGGGCCCCGTCCAGAACGGATCGGTCACCTTCGGCAGCCAGTCCCGCTTCGTCGTCGAGATGGGCGACGAGGCGTTGAGCGTCTTCAACCTCCTCGAGGTCGTGAATCCCGGACCCTCGGCGGTGCAGCCGTCGCAGCCGCTGGTGTTCGAGCTGCCCTCGACGGCCCAGGGAGCCGGCGCGCTGCAGGGCTCCGGATCGCAGCTCACCATCGCGGGCACGCGGGTCACCGCCGCGGGCCCGTTTCCGCCGGGATCGACGCTGCTCGAGTTCGGCTACTCGATGCCGATTGCCGCCGCGGGGCTGACCTTCGAGCAGAAGCTGCCCGCCGCGCTCGCGCAGTTCAGCCTGATGGTGCAGAAGGTCGGCGCGCTCGACGTGCAGTCGCCGCAGATCGCCGAGCACCGCGAGATGCCGGTGCAGGGCCAGACCTTCATCGTCGCCAAGGGGCCGGCCGTCCCCCAGGGAAGCCCCATCCGCCTGGGCTTCTCCGGCCTGCCGCACCAGCCGCTGTGGCCGCGCAACCTGGCGCTGGGACTGGCGCTGGCGATTCTGGCGGCCGGGACGTGGGCGGTGCTGCGAGCCCGCCCGCTGACCGCGGATCAGGCCGATCGCCGCCGGCGGCTCGAGCACAAGCGCGACCGCACCTTCGGCGAGCTGACCTCGCTCGAGGAGGACTATCGCGCCGGCTCCGTCGACCCCGATCGCTACGCGGCGCGCCGCCGTGAGCTCGTGGTCGTGCTCGAACGCCTCTACGCGGAGCTCGACGAGGAAGCGGCCGCGTAGCGCCGATGCCGCCTCGCCAACCCGACTTCACATCACTCAGTTTCGTCGACGTCTCGCGCCACTTCGGCCGCCGCCGGGTCCTCAACCGGATCTCGCTCTGCTGCGAGGCCGGCGAAGTGGTGGCGCTGCTCGGCCCGAATGGCGCCGGCAAGTCGACGCTGCTGTCGCTGGCAGCGACGCTGCTGACCCCGTCCTCCGGCGAGATCCGCTACGGTGAGCAGACGATGGCCGCCGCGGGCCCCGGGCTGCGCGGCCGCATCGGCGTGCTCGGCCACGATCTCTACGTCTATCCCGAGCTCAGCGCCGCCGAGAACCTGACCTTCTTCGGGCGCCTCTACGGCCTGGCCGATGTCGAGGCACGGGTGGCGGCGGCGCTCGACCGGGCCGGGCTGGCGCATCGCGACGACCCCGTCGGGCGCTTCTCGCGAGGCATGCGGCAGCGCCTGGCGCTCGAGCGCGCGCTGCTGCACGAGCCGCGGCTGGTGCTCCTCGACGAGCCGTTCACCGGCCTGGACGATGCCGCCACGGGGATGCTGCGGGAGCGCCTTGGCGGGCTGCGGCAGGCCGGCTGCATCGTGCTGCTGACCACGCACGACCTCGAGACCATCGAGGGGCTGGTGGACCGGGCCGTGCTGCTCCGCGGCGCCGCGCTCACGGTGCTGGACGAGCTGGACGGGGGGCCCCGCTCCCTGCGCGAGCGCTACCGCGCCGCCGCCGAGGCGCGCGCCTGATGTTCCTGCGGACCGTCTGGCTGGTGGTGCGCAAGGATCTGCTGATCGAGCTGCGCAGCCGCGAGATCGTCTACACGACGCTGTTCTTCGCGATCTCGTGCGTGCTGGTCTTTGCCTTCGGCTTCGTCCGGGACGGCCGGCCGGTCGAGGATGCCGCCGCCGGCATTCTCTGGATCGCGATAGCGTTTTCAGGGACGCTGGCGCTCGGCCGCGCCTTCGAGCGCGAACGGCAGAGCGAGACGCTGCGGGCGCTGATGATGGCGCCGGTCGATCGCCCGGCGCTCTACGTCGGCAAGCTGGCCGGCGTCCTGCTGCTGCTGGCGGTGGTCGAGGCCGTCGTCGTGCCGCTGGTGGCGCTGATGTTCCAGGCGCCGCTCTTCGCCCATCCGCTGCTGATGGCCGGCCTGCTGGCGACCGGGACCACCGGGTTCGCCGCCGTCGGCACGCTGTTCGCGGCGATGCTGGTGCGGGCGCGCAGCCGCGACGTGCTCCTGCCGATTCTGCTGTATCCGATTACAATCCCTGTGATCATCGGCGGCGTGCGCGGCACGGCGGCACTGCTGCAGCCCGACGTCGATCTGCCGATGGCCACGGTGTGGCTGTCGATGCTGGCGTGTTTCGATGTGGTGTTCATCACCCTCGCCCTGTGGACGTTCGAGCCCTCAATGACCGAATGATGCCGACGGAATGACGATGAAGAAGCTGTTCCTTCCCGCGCTGGTGGTGATCGCGGCGATGTTCGCCTGGGCCCCGTACGCCATCGACCGCGCGCCGTACGAGTCCACCATGGGGCTGGTGCAGAAAATTTTCTATTTCCACGTGCCCTCGTGGATGGTGATGTTCAGCTCGGCGCTGGTGTGCGGCACGGCCAGCGCCGTCTACCTGTTCGGCGGGCGGGCGGCGGCCGACCGGGTGGCGCAGGCGGCGGCGGAGCTGACGGTGCTGTTCGGCACCATCGGGCTGATCACCGGCCCGCTGTGGGGGCGCAAGGCCTGGGGCGTGTGGTGGCAGTGGGACGCGCGGCTGACCTCGGCGCTGGTGATGTGGCTGATCTTCGTCGCCTACCTGCTGCTCAGGAAGTACGGCGGCGCCGGGTCCGAGAAGCTGTCGGCGGTGGTGGCGCTCTTCGGCATGGCCAACGTGCCGTTTGTCTACTGGTCGGTCAACATGTGGCGGACGGTGCATCCCAAGACGACCGTGGTGATGACGCTGCAGCCTGAAATGGGGCGGCCGTTCCTGTTGTGTGCGCTGGCGTTCATGGGCTTGTACGGCTTGATGCTGGCGGCGCGGGTGCGGCTGGAGCGCCGCCGCGCCGAGCTCGAGACGCTGTTTCTGGCTCTCGAAGACTGAAGACTGAGGACCGAGGATGATGTCGATGAGTGCGAGCAGGCGGGTGTGCCGCGGCTGGGCGGCGGGCGCGGCGCTCGGCGCG